>NZ_JBECOT010000087.1:0-12450 GCF_040104395.1 Pseudoalteromonas sp. BZA4 | reverse complement strand
AATCAAAACACACCGCCAAGTGAAAGAGCCGTAAAAACTTCACGCGCTTTAAGTCAGAAAAAAGACTAGTTACCTCTTGCTTGACTCGCCCTTGAAAGGGTGAGATTGCGCAAGCCTAATGTTCAATTCAAAAAACTTCTAAAATCTTCGCTTTTCATTAAATTCCTCACTATTCTGAAGGCGCATTGATACCAGAGCTAATTACGCAACAGTCATTAAAACGCCACAGTAAATATAAGTAGTCTTCAAGACCTGGGATGGTTCTACCACCTGCCGCTGTAGACCATTTATGTTCAGACTCTCCCAATGGGTGACAGCACTTACCATTTGGGGAGTTTCTATCAGCTTCTGCTACGGGATGAAGCATCGAAAGCTTATACTGGGATTTGGGGATCATTGGCCAAAACTCGGGTTTACACATTGCATCCTCTCCGATTGTTTTTCTAGCCAACCCCTTTCGGTGCAAACTCGCAAGTACACGTTGTGTCAAAAGAGAAGTTACACGCGGCCCAGACTCACCATGATAAACATTTCCAGTAAATGGATAGAGACTTCCGTCGCAGCCAGCACAACCATATGTAGATTCTTGAACATCTCCTGCTGTAATTGCGGCACAATCCGCAGTACACCACGCTTTTGCAATTGGATTTGCAAAAATAAATGCTTCTGGGGATAGTAAAATTGAGAGCAAATCATTGTTCCAAGTTGGATCAATCTCGCTAAGGTACATCAAATCAAAATCTGTATATTCACCACCACATTTAGGCAAATACAAAATTTCCAACATCGCAAATAATGGGTATGAATAGTAATGGTATTGGTACGTTGCCAAGTCTGCACCACCGGAACTTTTAACATCCACTCCAGTCGACAATGAAAATAGATCATCCTGAAGCCTAACTCCCCCTAATGCGGGTGCACACCATGGAACTCTCACATGTTCGACTAATCTAGACGGCTGCCAAAACCCCAGTTGATAGCCAAACTCCGGGATTCCAAGAGCATCATTACAAGCACAAATCGATTGGTCAGGTGCAGCCCCGTTTGGTTTTGGACCAACTCCCATCAATCGCACTGGTAAGAAGCACGACCAACAAACTTCATTTATTATATTGCTAAATACATTCGCGTTATTGCATGCGTTACCTTCGGCTTTTGTTTGCGTTGAAAATAAAGCTGCTAAGAAAATAAGGAAAATCAATGTAAAGCGCATTACAATTGAACCACTTTTGACTCTAACCAATTAAATGCGATTAGAAAGTAATGCCAAGCGGTATCCCAGATTTGCTTTGCTACAGTGGGGTACTCGTAACTTAAATAGACCCCACCCAAAACGCCTAAGCCAACTAAAATTAATTTCATTTTTCACTCCAATCGAATTGACGTACCAGTAAATAGCCATTGCTTTGTGTTTCGATTTTGCTTGGTGTAGCTTCCACTTTAAATTTCTCAATAACTTGTTTAGGCAAAATGAAAACTGGTGCCCCAAACTCATTTCGAAACTTACTAAGGTCATCCCACCCTTTGTCTTTATCCATATGGGTTAGATGAATCTGAAACTGTCCTGATATCAATTTTAATTCTTCCTTAACCCAATCAACCTGTGACTTCACATAGGGATCAATTACAAAAATGTTTAAATGCATAGGGTATTGTTTTAAAGGGTTTGTTATGTCGCCAGCTCGGGCCAATATTTCTCCACGGCCATTTTTGATATCTTGAGTTACGCGAACAGTCGTATCTATTAGCCACTGCTTAGATTCATCTGACGTGGGGAGAGGGTAAGTTTTATATTTCTTCCAGAACCTTTCTTTTGCTAAACGTTGCTTCTCAGCCCAATCAATCTTACCTGCTGCAGCTTTCATTTGCTCTATGATGTCAGGTTCGTCAATATTGAATAATTGGCCTAATGGCTCTAACTTGAAATCGCCTTGTTTTTGGTCAAATTGCTCTTTTGCATATTGCGCATTCAATGTGCCCGGAGCAATAAGATGCTTATTACCATTTCTTATGACGATAGTTGGTACACCGGTTACATTAAACTCTTTAAATCTTAGTGGGTTTATTCCTACATTTGGCTCTACTTTTGATATGGCACTTAATTTCTGAATAAGCTTCATCGTCGATGATATGTGTGTAGCCCCTTTTTCTAGCCCTCTAAATAAAATTGTTAAGTTATGCTCTTTGGCCACTTGGAAGGCATCAATAAGTGCTCTTCTGGGCATTGAGAAACTTACGAAAATAGCGCCATCTGTACCTTCTAATAAATCAATCTTATTTTGTTGTTGTGGAAGTGCTCTCTTCATTGTTTCACTGGAAATAACAACAGCCTGATCTGCAATTGACTTGGCTAAAGCTATATCGTTTTCTTGAATTGTTGGCTTATCTATATCTTTTAACCACCCATTTTCTTTGGCTTTCTCGACAGCCTTATTCGCAGCGTCTTGAAAACTAGAAACATCATATTTGTTTTTTTGATTGGCACTTACGGAGACTGAGAACGCACACAGCAAAAGTATCGACTTAAAAAATTGCATATGCTTTCCCCAAAATATCCTCTTCATTTATTGGCCCCCAAAACCTGCTGTCATAGCTATAAATAGTCTCACCAACCATAAAGAATTCATTTTCATTCAAGGTAATTTGTCGCTCATACTCTTTTGGGTTTAACTGTAAGAAATTAATGGCATGCGTCATTCCAGCAATTTTGGATTCGACTCGATTTACAAGCATTTCATTTGGCGAGAACTTGATTTCATCGCCAGGAACTCCAGCTGCAATTTTTATGAAGTTCAACCCTTTATCAAAATTTTTATCTTCCTTGTTAAATTTGAATGCAACTAAATCTCCCCTTTTAATATCCTTATCACGATTGTCGACTATGAACATGTGAGCATACAAACATTGCTCTTGAAATGTAGGAAAAGAAAATGTGAAGCGAGCAAAAAATAATTCCGCTAACCAATATAAGCCAAGTAGTGTAAGGCATACTATGACTGTGCTTTTCAACTTTATGCTATTCATAGCTAATTGTTTTTGTGAGAACGTAAATAAATTCTACAGTGAGATTTTTGAGTAATTCTGAGATTTTCTTTCGTATTGAATTTTTTTTGGCGATTAAGAAAGTATTTGTGGTACATTAACGACATACTAAAGTCTCCTCCAAAGAACTCTAGTATAAAAAAGGTAGCCTTTGGTTGAGGCTACCTTTTTTGTAACTTATACATTTTCTGTCTTAAATGTGCTTATTTAATTAAAGTTTTTAATATCTCATCAATTTCAGAGAATTGAACAATACCATCAAGTATAGGGTTCCTAGGTCGTGGAAACTAATTCTAAATTTCTGTGTCCCAAAAGTCGAAAGATCTATATGGTCAAGTCAAATCTCTTTCGCTAGTTACTCTATACCCGCAGAGTAGTTTTTGAGGTAACCAGCGATATCTCTCACCGCATTGCCTTGAAGTTCAGCCTTTGCTTTAGCACCTTACTTTATGCGTATTTCAATCATTTGTTAATTGTAACTGCTTCTACAGCCATTGTTAATTGATTATCAGCAAACGCAGGCTTAAAACGGAAACCTATGCGATACAAGCAAGTCATTAGCTTATCAATGCTGAACTTTTCAATTCGCCCATTAACTAAATCGCTCACGCGAGGTTGCGTTAGCCCTAATTGAGCTGCAGCGTCGGCCTGTGACCAATTTTTGGCATTGATAATGTCACGAATGACAATCATCAGATCTGATCGTGTCTGTAATTCAGAGGCTTCTGCTTTATCTTCGGTGATTGCATCAAAGATATTTGAGTATTCAAGAGTCATCTTAAAAACCTTATTGATTAACTTATAAGCACTATATATCAGCAATGATATATATACAAGTGTTGATATATTTTCATTTAATTTCTTTTTGCATTAGCTTGTACCGCTTCTTTGCAGTGTCCATAGCCTGTTTATCGACTTCGTTAGTCGTCTTGGTAAACGAATGCAAGATGAACACTGTATCTGCAAACTTAGCAACGTAAATCGTTCGATATGCTGGCCTGCCGTTCTCTATTAGCTCAACTGCACCAATGCCTACACTTTCCTTTAAGTGCTTAAACTTGCTAAATGGCTCTTTGTTTTGACAAATAGCGTTTAAATCATTTGCAAAGCGCTTTTGAATTTTATCGGGCAACGCTAGAAACTCTTTTTTTGATTGATTGTTTATAAACTTAAATTTTTTCAACTTCCTAATGCCCTGTCATTTTTATTCTTGAATATACGCTATTAATGGCGTCTGATAATTGCAGTAGATTACCGTTGTATTTATCTGTCACAACTTGTCTCGATGCATAACCAAACAGATCCGCTACAACACCATGATCAACATTTTTGGCCAAATGGATTACTAACGAGCCGCTCAATAATTTTCAACCTTTCAGCAACATTTGAGCCCAATTAAAAGTTGTTCATTTTTTATGAATATGGCAGTAAAAATAGCTGCCATATTCACATATCATTTAATGAATTGTCTGAGTGATATCTATGAATTCAAAACTATCGTCATAACATCTACCTACAACATAATTTGTGCCTTTTAGCTTATCCTTGCTTAATTGGATAATATTATGAGAATGCGTTAGTAACTCACCATTTAACTGCCATGTAGTCGCAGCAATTCGACCATCCGAGTCATTACAGTTGAGATGTAATTCAAACACTTGATCTGTTTCATGCATATTAATACTTCCGGTTGGTTTCTGATTTGGTATCACGTTCACTTCAAATGACTGCGAACCAGTCTGACCAAACTCAGTTTCAACATCGACGCGGATAGAATGATTGCCAACTGATAAATCTCCAATACTTTCTCTATAACGCTTGCTTTCCATGACAAGCTCGCCATCCAAGTACCATTTATACACTGCAACTCTATCATCTGGGTGTGAAAGCCATACACGAGATCTAAGTGATACATCTAGTGGATATCTCAGGTATTCATTACTGAATGTACGCACAATCTCAATTTCTAATGGTGTTGGAGGTAAAACTTCTACAATTTGGCTTACTTCTTTACTTTGTCCCCTGCTGTTTGTAACCCTAAACATGAGATTTTTCATTCCTTCTTGGGAAAACTGCAGAGTAAACTTGCCGTCATCTTGATTTAACACTTTAACTCCGGGTGTTTTTAGTAGCTCATATGCATACTCGACGCCAGGAGCAAAATGACGCTCTAAGCCTACCCATGCAATATGTTTAGAAGGCATATAATTTACTGTAGCTGGCATGTTTAGTTCAATTTCAGGAAACTCGTATGTCCAGCTTTTCACACGAACTCTAGTCTCGTTGATTGTCTCTTGCTTTGACCCCTCTACCCAAGCTTGGTAGGTCAGAATAAAGTTTCTTCCTTCAAGAAGATTTTCACTAAATGTCAGGTCAAATTCACTATCATTTATTACTTTCCCATCCGGTAACACCCATTGGTTTTGAGTCCTACCATTAATAGACTCAGTTCTTGTGAAAGAGCTTCCTTTAATGTGGTGTGTAGAGCCAACTTCGACTAGATCAGGGATATCTAAATCAAAATAGAATCGTGGCGCTCTTAAGAAGTAATATCGAGCCCTAGCTTCGACAAAAGCTTCATCACCTAAACTACTGTCACTTGCTATTCCGTTGTATTTCATTCGGGCATTGATATCTCTTCCTGTAAAGTCATCTTTATAGAATGAGATTTTTGCTGGACCTGAGAACCAAGACTTACGATTATCAGTTGACCACTCGATAACACTATCCCCATTTTGAACGAGGTTATCTCCGTCATACAAAACGAACTTTGCAGCTTCATTAAATAGAACTTCATTAGTTTGTTGAATTAATAGTTCAGGTTTTTCATAAGCAACAACTTTTAGAGTACCGCTAGTTGACCATTCACCTGTAAACTTATTTTCAACTTTAACTCTCAAGTATTCAATTTCTTCGTTTTCATATCGCTTACGCCAACGTAAAGTGTCTTTATGTTCTGTAGACTCCCTCCAATCGGAACCGTTACTTGAAACTTCCCACACCACTCGGCCAAGTGAGCCAACATCTGCTCGGTCTTCCGGTGAATAAATTGCTGAAGCTCTCAATGGTATCCGGCCCTTAATTAAGCCATCCCTTAGCTCACCTTCAATTTCAGTGCCTTTGTACACAATAAAGTATGCACGAGCAGACTGAATATAGTACTCATAATCAGGTATAGGTGTTTTTGCTTTTGCTACTGCAACATAAATTCCACTTTCTTCGCCAATAACTTCCATTGGCATTTTTATGAAGGCTTCTCCTTTCGCATCTATTGTGACAGTTTCTGTTAATGGTTCAGGTATATTTCTTCTGTCATACTTACCTATGTAAACTTCCCATTCACCCATTGAGCTTTTGTCATAAACCCATCCATCGATTCGATTGTAATTCCCAAGGTTGATTTTAGCTGTTACTTCATCGGTAGATAGGATCTGATCATCTTGAAAATCTAGATTAACGCCAAGTGTGCTATCAGGAACGACTAAAGCTTTAATGCTTTGGGATGCATTTATTTCTGGCATTCTATGGTACTTAACGTTGTAATCGATAGGGAATACTTCCCATAGATTGCGTTCAACTTCAAAAGGCATATCGAACCTACCAGATGTTCTAAATATTTCACCTGTTCTTGTAGAAGGGTTTTTCGGAAATGTTTGGCTAACCCCTTTGGTGTCGAATGTCATATCTAATGAACCAGGGCTCGATACAGTACCCATTCTGACAATTTCACCACCCGAGTATTCAACTGGATAAAATCCGTTTATAAGTTCTCGCCTTGAGCTAGCTTCAACTGAAATCCCTGTTGGTTCCTGAGAAGAAATCAGTGTCTTTTCATTAGGTATGATCAGTGTTTCACCAAACTCATTAATTATTTCGATATCGCTTTCAATTTCTACAAGCGCTTTGTCTAAATAACCAACAGCCGATGGTGTTCTACCTCGCAATGATATTTCAAAGCCTTCTGGTAAATTAACCCAATTGAATATGCAACTTTTAACACCTTTGCGCGCATATTTAACCGCGAGGTCTCTTTCACTATAGAACCGGCACTCTTCGCCGCTCACTTGTTTAGAATCTAAATAAACCAATTCAATTAGTCTGAACGGTAGATAGTCGTTTTCACGATGCTTTATATCAAACGACATAGGAGCAAAGACAACATTTAGATCATAATTAAATTTATCACCTGAAGAGTTTTTAACTACAACACTAATTTCTGCATTATCTTTAGGTGATAACTGTTGAGTTAAGCCATTAATAGTGACGATACCGTCACCAACAGAATTTAAACTTAATGGCACACCGTTTGATTGTACACTCTCAATAGTGACACCATTTACGTAGCCATTAAACCCTGCTACTAACAGTTCACTATCAAAGTAGAACTCATCATCTTCCTCCATGCTTTGGCTGTTTCTGAAAATAGAAATTGATGGCTGCTTACGAGATAAGAATGCAGCGTTTTTAAATTCTTTTTTATCTGATTTTGAATATAAGTACTTTGAAGTAACCGTAATATCGTAGTGTCCATCTGGTACACTCTGCACATCAGCTGTATAAATAAACTTGTTATTAATAAGTTCAGGCCCGGTTAGATTTTTTACTATTACAGTTTCACCTTCAGTAATATTATCGTTTTTAAAAAGAGTAGTACCGTCAAATTCAAGTTCCTTAAGGACTTCGTGCGAACCACTAACTTTAAACTCAAGTTCAATCGATTTAGGAAGCCACCATGTACCTGATATAGCTGGAGACGGTTTATCAAATACAACTCTCGCTGTTTCGTTCTCAACATCTATAGAAGCGCCTAACAAGCCAAAGCTCAATGGCAAACCACTAGCCCTTGCATTAACTTTTACTTGCTCTACCCGAGAGTATGCATATTCCCAACTAACAACGGCCTGTGAGTTTATTTCTTTATCAGTAAAGTACTTATTAATTGAATTTACCTTAAACTGGTGAGAAACAATGCCATCCTCATAGCCAATGTAATTTTTATTTCCAAGGAAATATGGAGTGATATTTATTGTGCAGGATGTACTTCCAGCATTTATTAAACAATTCCCCAAATTATCGACAATCACCTGTTGTGAATAATTAACTGGCTTTGTAGTGATTGAAATGGCTTTAACCTGAGCGTTTGGATCGTGATTGACGTCGCTATTATTGTCGATCCATTTATTCCCTACATAAATAGAATATTTTGTTAATTCAGGCGCAATTGGGGCCTCGACGTTAAAAGATGTAGTTCCAGATTTGATTAGTGTTTTCTCTTTCTCCGCGCCAAAATAGGCAAACACTTTATACCCAACAGGCACAACTCCGCTCATTCTCAATCGACCTTTCAGAGAAAAGTTATCTCTATCAAGCTCATCCATACCAACCCATTCAAAATAACACTTTCCAGATACATTATTATTGGTACCAATTGCAACCGCTTCATTAGTCACAATGTCACAGAAACCTGAAAACTTAGTTTGGACTGCTTCAAAACTAGACTCTTTTACGTGAGATACTAATCGACCACCTAAATTGT
This sequence comes from Pseudoalteromonas sp. BZA4, assembly GCF_040104395.1. Lineage (NCBI taxonomy): Bacteria > Pseudomonadati > Pseudomonadota > Gammaproteobacteria > Alteromonadales > Pseudoalteromonadaceae > Pseudoalteromonas > Pseudoalteromonas sp. BZA4. The sequence continues at coordinate 3,872 of NZ_JBECOT010000087.1, read as the reverse complement.
TAATCTTAAACTCGATTTCATCTTGAACTTTATTTAGTGTGATTGTTCTGGAATATAAATGTCCCAGAGTATCCTTGACCGTAACTTTTATTGTATTTAAGCCATTTTTGAAAATAACAGTGTCAGGTATTGTGGCAACACCAATTTTTGGCTTGTTAAAAGCAACGTTAGAAGAATTAACTTGAATCGATACCAGGTCAACGTCATCTGTAAATGAATTGAAAGTTGAAATTACCAGCTCTTGATTGTATGCAAAGTTACTGCTGTTATTTTGCTTAACACCTGATTTGAAAATATCAATTTTTGGGGCCGTTTTGTTAATTCTTAACCCATTAAAATTTTGGTTGGAAGGGATGCCACTTGAATTTGTGAAAGCCACAGAAGCACCATAATAACCATCTTCAATTTGCGTCATATCGAAGGTGTAAACATATGCACCATTTACACTTTCTCTCTTAGTGCTCGTAATAGTCTTATTTGCTGTAACTAGTGAGCCATCTTTTGTATATAGAACATTCCCGCTATAGGTGATGCCACTTGAAATAGTTGGCTGACTGTTTCGGCTGAATTTTACATTTAACTCAGATGGGGCCCACCAATCGCCAACAATCTCGCTTGAAGGCTTATTTAAAACGAGTTTAGCTGTGTTATTCGAAACTTGAATTGATTTGCTATTAACGTTTATTGTCTTTGTTGTCGCATAACTAGCAGGCATAGAATTAACCTCAAAAAGGTCAATTTTTGTTGGTTGGTAATTCCAAGGAACAGTTAAAGCATGTTTGGTGTTACTAACTCCCCAATAACTATGACTCGAATCAACTGACACTTGATAGCTTAAAGAGCCCACTTTATTTGAAATAGCATCACCAAGCTTTATTTCTGAAAATGAAATATCGCATGAAGTAGCGCCACTTTCTACTGTACAGCTACCAAGCGATGGTATAGATACCTTCTGACTGTAATCCCTTGCGTCAACATTAACTCTAACTGCAGAAAACTTATTTGCGGGGTTGTAATTGGTATGACTACCTACGCTCTTCCATGAGTTCCCAAGCTTAACTGAGTATCCTTGGACAGTCGGCTTAACTGGAGCTGCAAAATTAAAAATAAAGTTTTTTGTATCAACTAACTTTTTAGCTTTTGCTGACCCTGAATAATAATAAATTGAGTAGCCAATACTATTCGGACCTGAATTGGAAGCAACGCCTTCAACTTTAAATCCATCAATTAAATAACCGGCTGTGTTATTCCATTCAAATAAGCAATATCCAGCGCTTAAGGTTCCCCCTTGTAATGCTGTATTGTTATCTGTAGTGACAGTACAGTAATCGTCTAAAACAGTTTGGCGAGCCTCAAGCTTGAAGTTTTTTACATTTGAAATAAGTGTGCCTGATTTGTTCTCGATGACAAATTCTGGTTTGTAGATATTCATCGTTCCTTTGATAGTTGTGATAGCAATAGCGCTAAATGAAAACACCAAAGTAGTTAAAGCCGCTGCCTTTAAATAACTCATTATTAGACCTTGTTGGAATTACTCAAAGTTAACTTACCAACTTAGCCAAACAATAAAGCCTGAAAAAAAATTGAATTAGAAGAAAAATTCATGTCAACTAAATTAAACCTATCGAAATTTACTAGAAAACTCATTGTCCAACGCGAAATGGCGTCGATGGGATAAATCGGAACAGTTAGTCATGTTCTTAATATATATCTAATTTTATCAGCAGAAGCGTTTCGAACAGATAGCCAATGAAAATGATATTTTGTGTTCGAAGATTTAAACGTAGAGGGGATACAAAAGTTTAATGGTAGCATGATTGCTGATAACATCATGGGGCTAATTACTCAGTTTTCGCAATACAAAGCCAATCTAGAAGGTTAGCTCTATCGTGGAATAGGTCTCTTTAAAAATCCACTGGAATTTGTGAAAATTGCGGCCAACATCATGTGTTAACATAGAATGAAAGACTTTTCACTTGTGTAGCTTGCGGAACGCATCAAAACCGAGATCTATCGTCGGCTAAAAGCATAGCCAATCCTGGTAAGTTTGACTGAATTGCGGCTGGAATCGTCGCCAGGGTTAATCCCATATATCAGCATAAATCAGCTATCAAAACGAAAGTCTTCGAGTTATCGAAGTTTGCTGGGGAAGCTGAGACAAAAGAAGCAGCCTAGCTCCCAAAAGTTAGACTGCAGAAGCACATTGTTCGACGCGAAGCGGCGCCGATGGGTAGTTCACAATTTAGTTAACTTGACGATTTTAGCTTTAATCCGATTGAAATAATTTTTTTATTTTCAACGCCTTTCACTATAAGGCAAATAAAGTCTAATTTAACTTGATCACCCACTACAGGTTTTCCATGAAATTGATTCAAAATATATTGCTCTAAACTAAGATCCTTATCGAAAGAACTCGCATCAACTCCATAAGCATTTGCTAAATCAATCAATTTTGCTTCAGGGTTTAAATCAAACTCACCAAAAAAGTCATCGTACCCAAGGTTATTTGATAAAATAACAGGACCAAAAAACTTACCTATTTCAATTCGCTCAGTATTTGAGGCCAATATAATCACTTGATCCTTACAAACTAATGCATGCTGTTCATAATCATTTAAAAGGCTACCATTGCGTACTACACCTACAACCTGGTCCCCTTTCATTGAGAAAATTGAGTCTACTGTTACGCCTTCTGCCTTACACCCTTCTAGCACGGTATAAATAAAGAGCTCCTTTTCCTTTTCATCCCTTATCGATAAATGTAAATATTCAGGTTCCTTTGCTGCAGGAGGTAAATCTACTTGAAGAAATTTAGCCAACGGTGAAATCGTCCAACCTTGAACAAGCAGTGAAATCAAAACTACAAAAAAAACCAATTCAAAGTAAGTCTGAGTATGTTCTAGTCCTGCTAAGGAAGGAAATAAGGCTAAAATTATAGGGACAGCGCCTCTTAAACCACACCATCCAATAAACACCTGTTCTCTCCATGGGAAGTGAAATGGTATTAAAGATAAAAAAACCGCTAAAGGCCTTGCAATGAAAATAAGTACGAAAGCAATAGCCAAAGCTGGGATAATGATTGGTATTAAATTAGTTGGCGTAATTAATAATCCTAACATTAAAAACATTCCAATCTGACTTAACCAAGCAATACCATCATGAAACTTATTAATGTCGTCACTATATGATAGCGATGTATTTCCTACTATTGCACCAATGATAAAAATTGCTAGAAAACCACTCCCACCTAAAAGAGTCGTGAATCCAAACAAGCTCAACCCACCAGCAAATGCTAATAAAGGATATAATGATGAAGGTAATGATAAATATCGCAACAAATTAGCTAGCAGTTTTCCTCCAGCAAACCCGATTATCAAGCCAAGTCCCATTTGACGGACAAGTTCTATGATGAACAGCCATCCCTCAATTTTACTACTGTTTATTTGTAGAATTTGAACAAGAGTAATAGTAAGAAATATTGCCATTGGATCATTTGAACCAGATTCAATTTCCAGCGTAGCGCTTGTACGTTCTTTCAACTCAAACCCAGCATTTCTAATTAACCCAAAAACGGCAGCCGCATCAGTTGAGGCAACAATCGCTCCAATTAAAAGACCTTCTTGCCATGGTAGCTTGAGAATTAAGTGAGCAGCCCATCCCGTAATTGCAGCTGTTATAATGACACCAAATGTTGCTAAAGAAAGTGCCGGTTTTAAGCTGACATTAAATGTAGTTTTACGAGTACCCCCGAATTCAGATAATAAGTGCACCACTCATGGTTAAACGGTGAGAAGAGATCAACTGCCTGTTGGTGGTACTCTATCGTCGCCAAACAAACAGAAGCATTTACCATGAGTTACAAGCAGTTGATC
>NZ_JBECOT010000086.1:0-12617 GCF_040104395.1 Pseudoalteromonas sp. BZA4 | reverse complement strand
CCGTATTAAATGTACGATATTTACCTAATTTGCCACACTTATAAGTAGTAACCCACCTCCGCAGCCATTTATTGGTGTGGTCTACAGAGGATTAAGTCTTTTTAGAGGGGAAAATCCCTAGAACCCCTATTTGGCATCGTGGCAACCCCGAAGGGTTAATTCACCACAGCGACAGAGGCAGCCAATATTTGTCTATACGATACACTGAGCGACTTGCTGAAGCTGGAATTCAAGCGTCTGTAGGCAGTGTGGGTGACTCTTATGACAATGCATTGGCTGAAACAATAAATGGATTATTTAAAACAGAGATTATTCGCAGAAATGGCCCGTGGAAGAATGTTGATGCTGTTGAATACGCAACGTTAGAGTGGGTCAATTGGTTTAATAATCAACGCTTATTATCTTCAATTGGGTATATTTCACCAGCTCAATATGAAACAGACTACTATGATAATTTAAACGAGTCAGGTAAAGTGGCCTGACTTAAACAAACTGGTCTCCGATGAACTCGGGGCGATTCATACCTTTTAAACTTTTGGTAAATAAAAGTGTTTGCGTTTTCTGCATATGGCTTTCTCAAGACAAAGGTTTCATTAGCCCAGTACTACTATAAAACAGTATAACTTTGATGAAGTTAGCTGAAAGATAGTCTAGAATCTCTCAAAGAGCAAATAATGTGCAATCTCCAATGATTCTCATTGACTTAAATTTTAATGCTATTTTTGAGGCTTATACCTCCATCATAGATATCTCGGTAATATTTCTGGAAACGTCTTCACAATACTGTACTTTGCTCTTGTGTCGTACCCGCAATATAAACACTCTCGACTATAAGCCCTGACTCTTGACGGCTACCTGACAGCAATAAGTTGAACTTTGACTGAATCTCCTCAGTTGCATCGTGTGTTTGGCTCTCTAATGTTCTTACTTCATAAGCAACAGTCCCCCTATTCGCCGGCTTTGCAGCTTCTATCGCAGCATTCAGTTCCAGTAAATTGGTTTATAAGGCAATTCCTTGAATGACAGATAAAATATCAATAAAACTTCGCTTTTTGCTCTAACTTATTCATTGTTATTTTTACTTGTTCTGAGCTATGCGCAACTTTGCCAATTGTGGCTGCGGTGTTCTTTATCACTATGTTGCCTTGTCATCATCAACAGCATATTTATGATTAACCTTGTCAGTAAAGCTCGTGGTATAATACAAATCCTTGTAAAATTTATCTGGGGCTTTCTTTTGCCAATAAAGTCTCTATAGATAACAAGCGGTAGGTATCCGGAACTATTTGGCCCATAACTGAAATTATCTTTCCCACTATATAGTATTTGCTATTGACGGGCCTCCACTACCAGGGAGTAGCTCCCAGCCATTGCTTTTTGAGTATTTTCTGGTGAAACCAACCAGGAGTATAGCGAGTCAAATCAGATTTATTGTCTTAATTTAGGTTTTATAAAGCGGAACCCAAGTGCTCTCAATTCATAACGTATGGAATCTAAGGAGTCGTCATATTTTAAAGCATTTTAATTATTACTCCATTTTTGATAAGTGCTTGTCAAATAACGCTCAAAGCCGCGGTGTGTATAGCGTGTCCAGCAAGCGGGGCAATACAGTTTAAGCCCGAATTTCATAGACGGCCTGTGTCACCTTCATATATATGTAAATTTAATCTCATATACAGGGTGGGGAAGCTCTCAAATAGCCATGGATTCTGTTTCCGCGAATTTCAAAGGCAGGCTGAGTAGTTCACTTTGTTGCCTATAATTAAGTAGTTGGTTTGAGTTGTCCGCATATAATCGCAATTTTCATTCCATCGTATAATTCAGAAACGAGATTCTCCTTTTCGTACGATAATTTTATAGTGCGAACGTCATGCATCATTCTGCCGATGTCATTATACTAACCTCAAAATCTATTCATTCACTACATACAGTCTTTTGATTAAATAATTGTAATGTTCAGCTTCACTTGTTGTCCTGATACAACTCTTTAATGGTGAGATCTTACAAGGCTCATCACCGAATACAATGATAGGTACATGGCCATAAAACATAACCGTGTTAGTGTCATCAGTGAAAGAAACGTTCAGCTTAGGTGTTATTGGTAAAGGTCTTTTCACCTTGATAAATTCGCCAGGTTTTGATTTCACTAATTCAATTTCTTTTTCAACCCATGGCGCCCATTCAGATCTAGTTTTACCTGAAGGTGGGTTATCTTTACTGCCGGCTAAATACTTAAGAAACTCTTCTTTGTTAATAGTTCTCATACTATTTTTGTTACACCAAGTAAAACCAACTCGTTTAACTGGGCCATCAGCAGCTTTGATCAGCCTGTATATTTGTAAGGTAATAGCGTTAGGGCAAATTGACTGTATTAGCTCTCGCTTTTGACCTTGATTGAGTTTGCTGCTGTTGATGAGCTCTTTTATTATCACTTTTTGTAAATTACATGCATCCACCAGCTGTGAAGCTGATTGATAATGAATTGGCGCCAATTGGATAAAGCCAGGTAGTCTAAAAGGGTATTTAGGTGAGTGGTTATAATCTGGCGTAAACCGGGCAAAAGAACCTGTGGCCATACTTAATGCAGTAAAGCCGGTATGCTTTTCAGGGATTACTAATTCCCAGCCACTAGTATCGGACATATCACCAGCTGAAGCTGGTAACTTATAGCATTCAGCATGAACCACCTCACATTCATGAAGGAATTGGTTAAGTGCTTCAGTCGCACTAACTAATTGGTTAAATGCAAACGCAACATCATTATACAAAGACATAGGCAATTCAATTAAGCGGTTAATTTCTATACCATCATACCATTTATTGTATATAAAGCATACACCTCAGCATCTGCGTTTTTGTCCTTTGTTTAATTTAATTTTTCTTTTATTTATTTTTATCTTCTTGAAGTAGGGCGCAATTCAATCAGGGTTGTTCAATGGCACTATGGGCGGGTGAGTATTGATTTAAGATATTAGTATGATGGTATAGCTTTAATGTTGTTAGTTAAGGTAGCCTTAATTCTTAGAAACAAGATATCCAGATGAAAATAACAGTGGATCTTTTATACCCTGCTAAATGCTTGATAAACTGTTAGCATTTGTAATGCTCATATCAAAAAATTCCTGCTCCAGTTATTGCTGTTTTATCAGATAATCTGCATGAGATAGAGTCACACGTTGGATTAGATAACCTATTTACGTATGCTGACGCACCAGGTGAACCGCCTGTAGGGTCTAAACAAGTAAAAATACAAGCTTGGTTACGACGAATTAATGAAGAATCTGATTTCCACTTAAAATTCTAGGGAAAATCATTGAAGAATACATGGAGTTATCTGATGAATTAGCTCAAGATAGCTATCAATGGGGGGACGGTAGTTCAGCTCCCAGCAAATCATTATTGGAGGTAATTAAAGGTCATGATATCCCTTCAATAGAAGCTGAGTTTAACCGCGCATTAAATAATGTAAATTCAGCCCCACGAGACGCTGTTTCCGCTGCATGTAATATATTAGAGTCAATCTTTAAGGTATACATTGAAGATAAAAAATTACCGTTCCCCCAAAAGCAAGATCTCCAAGGTGTCTGGAAAGTAGTAAGAGATGATTTAGGTTTTGACACTAAACTAGTTCAAGATGATGATCTAAAGAGGATTATATCTGGGATGTTGTCAATTGTGGGAGGCATTGGTGCATTTAGAACGCATGCTAGCTCAGCGCATAGGGAAGGACGCAAGGTTTATAATTTGAAACCACGCCACGCTAGGCTTGCTATTCACTCTGCGCATACTTTAGCATTATTTGTCCTCGAAACTTGGGATGAAAAAAGTCAAAAAAGCCTAAGAGTGTTTAAGCTTTGAATTAGCCGTTTAATGCTTGTGTCCTAAATGGCCAAGATTTGAGCCGCTGGAGTAGAAAATGTATTTGGCATGGGAAGATCTATTTCTTACTTTGTTTTTAGGCCGATTTCGAAAGGGGCGAGAAGCCCATAAATGAGTAAATCGAATTCTTAATCGCTACACTGGGGCAAGGGCAGCTTGATACTATTAAATTTGGGTAGGGTGTTATTAGAAATCGTTAAAGAAAGAGTTTTATCTGAGCCAATAATTTTTATAAAGCCAGACTCTTTATCTAATGTTTTTAGGCCTGTAAAAAATACCTCAGCAAACCAAAGAGCTTTGTCTTTATCCAATGTAAATCTTTTAGCTACATCTCCTCCAGCACCTCCAGCGCCACTATAACCAATTTCTACAACGTAATATTCTTTCATGTTTAACCTCTTATTTTAAATTAATTACTTTTTTACTATTGAACCACAAAGTTGGCCATCACGCTCAGAGTAAGAAAATTTAAAATTTTGAAACTCAGTAGATACCACTTTTATATTCTCAAGTTCAGATGAGTAAGTGTCATTCAATAGTTTTTCCTCTCCACTTATAGTGTTTAAGGCCGCATACGTAGTAAGAAGATCCACTTTTATTTGCTTTTTGATTGCAGCTCTATCATATGATAATGGATAACATGCAGTATTATCCCCAGGGATAATTGCTGCAGCTTCGCTAGATAAGCACGCTAAGATTATTGATATTAGTGCTGTACTATTTTTCATTGTAAGTCTTCCACATCGAGCATTTAAATCTAAGCTATCACACTCTTAAAATCGCGCTATTTTCCAGAACTAAACAATTTAACAGGCCCAAAACGCAATGTTCCTTGCTTTGAGTTCAATAGAGGCAATATCAAAGTAATGATTAAGGGAGTGTAAAACTCAAGTGGCAAAGTCATGCCGTATCGAAAATATGAATTCAAGCTGCAACTTCCAATGGATAATGAAATACAAAGTGAAATGTAAAATAACCCGCGTATTGGGCTTTGCTTTTTTTTAATGAGTAACATTTGAACCTCCAATTAACATCACTCAATGATAAATTTCAATGGAACATATTAAGTTTGTTTTTAATTAAAATTTCGATTTTTTTAGACCAAACATATTGGGGTTTTGCGCCCATCCCCTCGAAATTAACCTTAGTCTAAATTTTTAAGCTTTTTTCTAACTCTAATTACCGTACTTCGACTAACTCCAACTGCTTCAGCCGTTTTATTAATACTAAATCCAGCTTCAGTAAACGAGGCAATCCTATCATGAGCCTCTAAATCAGGCTGACGACCGTGATAAAGTCCCTTTTGCTGTGCTTTTACAATACCTTCTTTTTGCTTACGTTCACGTTCTCGATATTCTTTATATGCACTGGCCGCTAATATTTCTAACAGCATATTATTAATAGCACTAAGTATTGATCTCATAAAATCATCACTTGGAAAACTGCCAAATGTTAAATGACTGGTTGGTAGATCTAAACTAACAACACTAATTCCTTTTTCATTTATTGAGGCTACAAGAGTTTTCCAATCATCAGGGCTTAGCCTTGTTAAACGATCGATTGATTCAACTAACAAAACATCACCGGACTCTGATTCATCCAATAAACGAATTAGCTCTGGTCTATCTAAAGAATTACCAGATTTATTTTCTATATAAAAAGAAGCAATTCGTTTGCTGAAGCCAGAAACGAATTTTTTTAATGAGCTTTTTGCTCTATTTGCATCTTGCTCAGAAGTTGATGCTCGTAAATATGCTCTTATGAACATTTTTGCCTAATTAGGTCTATTTAGATGGTGTCATATCATATAGGTTTATTTAAGTGGTGTCATTACGTAATTGCCTGTGATATATTAACAGTATCTTTAGGGTGTACTCATGTAGAACTGCATGTAATAACACTAATTTGGACTTTGATAATGAAAAAGGATAAACCATACATTGTTGTGGTTTAATATTGTTGTAACAACGGTAACTTTACTTATTTAATAGAAGAAAAAACAAAATCAATTAGCGATGTTTAAACTGGTATTCATTGATGGTCACTTTAATTAGATATAAAGTAAGTAAACAAAAAGTCAGTAAGGTAATTGATAACGTGTCTAAACGAACCATAAGTATGTTGGCTAAAGAACTGAGTGTAAATGTCGAAACAATTCGCTTTTATGAACGCAAAGGCTTAATTAAACAACCACCAAAGCCTATGCAGGGCTATAGACATTACCCGAAAGAAACGGTAAATAGAATACATTTTATCAAGCGTTCTCAAGAATTAGGTTTTACGCTAAATGAGATTGAAGGGTTACTTGCGTTAAACGATAGTCCATGTAGTAAAGTACAAGAATTAGCTAATAAAAAGCTGATCGCAGTACAAAAAAAGATGGCTGACTTGTTGTTGTTAGAACACGCTTTGGAAGAACATTTAGGACAATGCCAAAATAATGATGACGATAGCCACTGCCCAATAATTGATTCGTTGCAACCGAAGTAAATGATTCACTTAACTACCATTTCCCACTAAAACAGCATATCCAATTTTACTTCTGCGCCTTAATTCAAGTTAGCTTATTCCCCGTATCTGTCGTAGCAGATTATCAAAGATAAATTTTTTATAAATCACCCTTGACTCCGTACTTAGGTACATGCAATACACTTGCATTATCACTTAATGAGGTATCTATATGAATCAAAAAGAATCAAACCTTCCAATGATAGGAGGCATCATAGCAGCATTAGGCGCAGGCGTATGCTGTGTAGGTCCTTTGCTCCTGTTATTACTTGGGGTAAGTGGCTCATGGATTGGTAATTTAACTGCATTTGAACCCTATAGGCCATTATTTATCGCATTTGTAGTGTTGTTGTTTGGTTACTCAGGTTGGAAAATTTACCGTCCTGTAGAAGAGTGTGAGCCGGGAACGGCCTGTGCAATTCCTAAGAAACAGCAACAACGAAAAGTCATTTTCTGGCTGAGCGCTATAGTTGCGACAATTTTAGTGACCAGTAATTATTGGATACTTTTGTTTGCTTAATATACAGATCAAGAAATTTATAACATTTTAAAATTTGGAGCTAATTATGAAAAAATTATTATTAACCGCACTGCTTTCACTTTCTAGTTTTGGTGCTTTTGCTGAAGTAAAAACAGTTACACTGGAAGTGCCAACGATGAACTGTGCGACATGTCCAATCACAGTTAAAAAGTCATTAGAAAATGTTGATGGCGTTGAAAATGCGAAAGTTACCTACAAGCCTAAGCTAGCTGTTGTTTCTTTTGATGACACTAAAACCAACATCAATGCATTAATTGCAGCGACTACCAACGCTGGCTACCCTTCAAATTTAAAAAGTGAAAATAAGTAATGTTTAGCCCCTTAGAACTAGTTACGCGTATCGGAGATAAAGCAGGCTCTATAGGTGCACTTGTTTCGGCAATGGGATGCGCCATGTGTTTTCCCGCGATAGCTAGTCTTGGTGCGGCAATTGGGATGGGATTTCTTAGTCAGTGGGAAGGGGTATTTATCAATACGTTGTTACCACTGTTTGCAGTATTAGCGCTGGCAATGAATATCTTAGGCTGGTTTAGCCATCGTCAATGGCACCGTAGTTTTATCGGTTCAATTGGCCCCATTTTGGTTTTACTCTCTTTATACCCTTGGTTCCAGTACGGGTGGAGTTCATACGTTACTTATACGGGGCTAGGACTAATGGTTGCTGTATCAATTTGGGACATGGTTTCTCCTGCGAATAAACGCTGTGATGATGAAACTTGTACCGCTTAACTTTTTAAGAGGAATAAAATATGTCAACGAATAGTTGTTGCTCGTCAAATGACATCCAGCCAGAACAATTACATGTAGCCATTATTGGTAGTGGTTCAGGGGCCTTTGCCAGTGCGATTAAAGCAGCAGAAGGCGGAGCAAGAGTTACTATCATTGAAGGAGCCGATGTAATCGGAGGTTGCTGTGTAAATGTCGGCTGTGTTCCTTCAAAAATATTGATCCGTGCTGCGCAATTAGCGCATCAGCAACGTACTAACCCGTTTGATGGTTTAGAAAATATTCAGCCACAACTTAGCCGCTCCTTATTAGCACATCAGCAAAACGCTCGCGTCGAAGAACTACGCGATGCTAAATATCAACGTATTTTAGAGAGTAATCCCGCGCTATCTTTACTTAAAGGTTATGCACGTTTTAAAAATCAAAATACCTTGCTAGTTCACAAGTCTGATGGTAGTGAAGAAGAGCTGGTTGCAGATCGCATTTTAATTGCAACAGGCTCTACACCAAGCATTCCGCCAATTAAGGGTTTAGTTGATACACCTTATTGGACATCAACAGAAGCCTTATTTGCAGAAGAGTTACCGAGTAGTCTAGTTGTCATCGGCTCCTCCGTTGTTGCTCTGGAAATTGCGCAAGCTTATGCCCGTTTAGGTAGCCGTGTGACAATTCTAGCCAGACATACCCTTTTATATGCTGAAGATCCGTTATTAGGTGAAAAACTGGCAGAGTGCTTTGAAAAAGAAGGTATTAGGGTACTTAATAATACGCAAGCAAGTCATGTTTCTTATGATAGCAATGGTTTTTCATTGGAAACTAACGAAGGAACATTAATCGCTGAAAAATTGCTTATCTCTACGGGTCGCCATGCAAATACTGGAAAGCTTGGTTTAGAAAATGTTGGTGTTGAAACAGATAAAAGTGGTGCCATTGTTGTTAATAGTATGATGGAAACATCAACAGCTAACATTTATGCCGCTGGAGATTGCTCCAATATGCCACAATTTGTTTATGTTGCTGCTGCTGCCGGAAGTAGGGCTGGAATTAATATGACAGGTGGAAATGCGCAACTCGACTTATCTACCATGCCTGCTGTTATATTCACCGACCCACAAGTTGCTACGGTAGGTCTAACCGAAGTACAAGCTTCAGCGGTAGGAATAAATACGATAAGTCGTGTACTTGATATGGAAAACGTACCAAGAGCTTTAGCAAATTTTGAAACGGATGGTTTTATCAAGTTGGTAGCTGAAGAATCCACGGGAAAACTGATAGGCGCACAAATTTTAGCCCATGAAGGCGGAGAACTGATTCAAAGTGCGGCTCTTGCTATTCATAATAAAATGACAGTCGAAGAATTGGCAGGTCAACTATTTCCGTATTTGACGATGGTTGAAGGATTGAAGTTATGCGCTCAAACCTTTAGCAAAGACGTTAAAGAGCTATCTTGCTGCGCAGGGTAATCATTTAACGGTAATGTACTTACAGAAATGTTAATGGAGTGCCAATTGATTGAATGTAATCAAGATATCTTAAGGCATTCCATTAACAACACAAATTGGAAGCATGCTAAATCATGATTAAATCTAAGGTTGAAAACATTCCTGTTGGTGAAGTCAGTTTTTTGACAGAGATACCTGACATCAATAAGTTCATTAGTAGTGATGATGATGCGTTGGATTTTCCTTTGAGTATTTCTCAACTGGCACTAGCTGCACAAACATCTGTCCATACGGTAAGAAATTATGTTCTTGAGAACTTAGTACACTGCGAAGAAAAAACTAAGTCAGGCCATTCACTTTACGGCTTATGTGCATTAAAGAGATTAAAGTTCATTCGAGCAGCAAGGGCGGCAGGTCTTCTTGTAGTTGATATCAAGCCATTACTAATGGCAATAGATGCAGGAGAAAGAAAAGTTCCTGAAGACATCCAAAAGCTGCTACTTACTAAAATCGAGCATAGAAAAGTATTTTTAAATCTAGTAACAAACCAAATTGAAGAGTTTTGCAATTAGAACAATTATAGAACAGTTCATGGCTCGACTAAAAACTTGTTAGCTTATCTGTTTTCTATCAATGTTAGCTTGTATATATCAAGCATATAGAATATCAACACCTCCAATTTTTAATGGCACTTTGATGCGCAGTACCTTTTGAATTAGAAATACAAACAGATGGCATTCTTTAACTTATTGATTCTACATCACTAAGTAAACCAGCTAAGTCGATTTCTTTGCGGTCTTTATTAAAGGCATATTCCCCATTTAGATTAATGTGTTGCCAAGCAACAGGTGAAAGCCGAGAAATAACATCAACCACATCTTGCCTACCGTTCCTCTCTTGGATTTGTAAAAATGCCGATAGTAACGCGGAATTATAATAAATAATGCAATTTGAAATGAGTCGAGCACAATCGTTCCATTGTGATACTTGGTAATCATTCCCCCACGAAATTTATTGCCATTAACTGAAGTAATAGCACGTTTTAACTGATGGTATGCTTCACCTCTGTTCAAGGCTTGCTGGACGTAATGACGCAACGTTGAATTATCAACATACTCCAAAACATAAATAGATTTAATTAAACGGTCGTACTCATGCAATGCTGACAATCTTCGGCTCTTGCCGTTACTCAACTTTCTAATGATTGTGCTTTGAGTGGTGGTTTTACGACTCAATGAACAAACAATATGCTGAATATTGTCCCATTCTTCAGCAATTAGCTTATGATTAATATCTTTCTTTAATTGAATACGGCCTCCGTTCTCTTCAGTCACTTCAAATAGCTCAAAAAACACCTTTTTCATTTTCGCGTATCGAGGGGCGAATGTGTAACCAAAGAAATCTAATATAGCAAAGTTAACATTATTGGTACCATGCGTATCGGTCGATAAGGTATTAGGCTGTATATCTGAAGAGTTGTTATAGAGTAAGTCAAAAGCAAAGTGACCTTCATATTCGTTAGCGCCAATGACTTGCGTACTCACCGGAACATGATTAGAAACCAATGTTAATGCTGAAACACCTTTACCTTTGGAGAAGTACTTAGACGAATACCGAGCCTTAAACGTATTTATGCGACACTCAAATTTTTGACCATCAATGCTTGAAAACAACTGATTATCGTCCACATGGTAATAGGCAAATATTGGCAACGTGGCTATAGCATTAGAAACCTGATCATTAGACGTTTTGAGTGTTTCATATCTGACATAACTATCATCTACACTGCGTAATTTACCCATTGAACGGTCAGAGATATTCGCCATTTTATATAGGCCGTAATTGGTGCCGTTTGCCAATATACAGGCGATCAGATCTTCTTTATTTACTGGTGATTTTTCTTTAGTTGCTGATATGTGTGTAAATGAATTTAAGTAACCTGTCTTTTGATCAACAAACAACATGAGTTCAACGATACCCATGTGTTGAATTTGATTGTAGAGCGGGTTTTCAATTGTTTGTTGCCAACGGCTGTTAGGAATTGACCACTTGAGTTCGGCTTTGCCAGGAATAAACTCAACATACTTATTATCACCACTAAAGATATGCTCGCTTGCTTCCTTCAGCTTAACTTCTAATTGTTGGCTCTTATCTGCGAGTGTTTGGTTAATCGGTGTTGCCAGCTTATCAAGGCCAGTGTTTTCAATGATTGTCTCTTTTTGCTGCCATTCTTTAGGTTGTATAAGATCTGACGTTAAACTACGGTTATTAACGCTTTCTTTCACCGTTAAGCTATTACTGTGAAATAATTGTTCGGCTTTACGATAAAGGAAATACTCAAATCGATTAGCAATTAATTTGGTATTTTCTCCCTCTAAATACTCTCGGTCATGTTTAGGTACCACATCGATGTTAATGGTTTGGATAGCCTTTAATTCACTAAGTTCAGAATGTGCCATAACATACTGCTCATGGAGTTCATCCTTTAAATGAATGAACTCAATATCGATAGACATAAATAATGAGCGGATAAGTTTTTTAATTTTACTGGATTGTTTATCAATAAATTGCCATTCGTACTGACGGCCATCAAAGTCGTTATTATCTAAGTGATCACTTAACAGTTTAATACTGTCAGCAGGGATCAATTCAAAGGCTTTTTTACGTACATCACCAAAGCTTAAATCATCGTCCATATCGGTATCGATGAAGTACTTTAATAAACTACCAGCGGATTTTAATTTGGTTCTTACAATGGTTACATCTTCAACAATACGCTGCTTTGCATAGCCTTTAGCTGATTCGGTTAACTTCCTTACCAAGTAAATAAATGCAGCAACAAGATTGTCGTTAGTCTCTCGGTACCTGAAGAACAAGTAACAAACGAGATATAAAATAGTTTGACTATCTGCGTGTCTTCTAAGCTTATAAACGGACTTGTGCTTTACCAGTGAAGCATAGTATTCAAGATTTTTAGGTGATAGCTCCAGTTCAGCAATCAGTGACTTAATTTCTGGATAAAGCGAGCGTATAATTTTATGCGTCTTCAGCTCTTGGGTGATTTGGCTCGTTGAAAAGTCCTTAGCCATTTTCTTTAACTTGGCTAAGTCAGTAAAGGTATTATTTGACTCAAGTAATTTAAGTAATGTTTTTCTGGTACCTGAAGACAAACTATCAAGCAGCACCATTTCAATTCGGTTACGCTCATTTGATAATACCGTAGAAATAGTGTCTTGCAGCGTTGTATAACCAGCTAGCGCTATTCTGTTTTGACCAAAATAAGCAATACATTCATCAAAAACATACCTTGGTTCAAGGTTGATTTTTACAACATCGTTAAGCCTTTTTAATAGCGGCTCTTTATCTAACTTGCTTTGGTATGCTGTAAACCCTTTATATTTTAATAACTTATTAATCAGCTTAGTTTTTGTTGTTGGTGATAAATCCTCAAGAGACATATCTTTATCGCTGAAATACTTGGATCTTACATAATCTAAATCATTACTGACTTGAGTAAATGA
>NZ_JBECOT010000085.1:0-12619 GCF_040104395.1 Pseudoalteromonas sp. BZA4 | reverse complement strand
TCTTCATAACAGAAAGATACATAATATTGACCACGCTCTTTGCGCACATATAGCGAGTTTGGGATCTCGAACTTGCCATGCGCTTTAAAGGATAAGTAACCAATATTATTAGTCTTCGTGCCGATAAATAGTCGTAAGTTTCCATCTTCGCAACGTTCGAAGCTGAACACCTCACGAGTAAGATAGATGCTACCTCGGTCAGTTTTAGGTTTGCGCTTAGGTCGCCCACACACGCCTTTCATGAATTTTTGGTAAGTCTGATACCAGTTAACCGCACTGTTTCGGATAATCTGACTAGGGCATCGAGATAGCCAAGGGGTTAACTCCTTCGACTTGAATTGTGATGTTTTCTGGTCAATTGGGGCATAAGTGCCCGTTGGGTAGTATTTACGTGCAAAGGTGCGGTAATACTTTTCTTCGTCAACTTTGGCATTCCAAATACTGCGTGCGCAACCCATCCACTGGCTTAAAACCAGTTTTTGATATGATGTTGGGTTAGCACGTAGCTTAATGCCAGTTAGCATGCTCTTTCCGTAGGTTGTCAATTGCGGTAACTATTATTACACTTAGCGTTAAATTGTCAATCTAGTCTATAAGTAAAATGTACGAATGGAGAACAGGCAGAAGCTGCCTATTTAAAAATAATGCTCATCTAGTATTTGTTACAAAATACCGAAGAGGCGTTTTCACTAAAGAGATGTTAGATAGAACCAAAGAGATAATGGAGGAAACCTGTAAGCAAATGGATTGCGAGCTTTTAGAGTTTGGTGGAGAACATGACCACGTTCACTTAATGGTGTCTATTCACCCCAAAGTTGCTGTATCGAATTTGGTTGGCAAATTAAAAGGGAAGTCGTCATATATACTAAGGCGTGAGTATTGGAATCGGATTAAGACGATGCTTTGGGGAAATCACTTTTGGTCGCCTAGTTATTGTGTCGTGTCATGCGGCGGCGCGAGTTTGGATGTAATTAAGCAGTACATTGAAAATCAAAACACACCGCCAAGTGAAAGAGCCGTAAAAACTTCACGCGCTTTAAGTCAGAAAAAAGACTAGTTACCTCTTGCTTGACTCGCCCTTGAAAGGGTGAGATTGCGCAAGCCTAATGTTCAAATTAACCCCAGCTTGAACTAGCTATTGATAGAATTGGCTTAACGATAATGCTGTGAATTTTGATTGCAACATATGTGCACGCCAGTAATATAAGAATGATATCCATAATCTCCTCCAATGCATTTGACCGAAAACGCAGAACTAAAAATAAGTAGATCTGTATAGCGGTCGCATCGAATGAGATTTCGATTCCTATACAGAAGAGTATCCCGTATAGGAATTGGTTAGGTATTTGTGAAAGAATCACTTCAACCGTCTTAATACCAAGAAGGTATTAACGCTGAGATTTAACTTCAACAGCTAGAAGCCACTTTAAATACCAATAGGCATAATTATGCATAGTGCAAAAATCAAGGACCTAAAAGGTAAAGTGGATTGAGAAATCATTATTGGAAATTTGTATTCCGATAATGACTCAGAAGAGTGGTTGTTACGTTGATAGTCTGTGTTGATTGGTTAACCCTAAAGGCTGAACCTCTAGGGTTATAATCAATATAATTGCTTATAAATTTTTAGTCAACAATACAAAAGATTAAATTTCCCGAAATAAGGCAAACAACATTTGATTAATTGAATAAGTGTGATTAATTGAATAAGTGTGATTAATTGAACAGTGATTAATTGAATAAGTGTGATTACCAAGGGATACTGACGGTATAAGTACCAAGCGATTTTGACGTAATCACACTACTACAGATTAATCTACTACAGATTAATCGTTAGTGTAGTAAATCTCTTCGATAAACTCGCTTGGAAAACAAACATCATTAATATCTGATGTTATTGGTGGGCTATATTCGTAATCTTTTTTGAATAGTGCCAATTCACCCACATCCTTTAAATCATCAATATCAGCCTTATTTAAGTAGCTATGAATAAATAACCGTTGCTCAGCGCGTGTCATCCCAACAAACAGCAAACGTCTTTCCTCATCGATTGGTGACTGCATATTTGGCATCGTTTCCTGGATAACATCAAAAATAGCCACATTAGTCCACTCTAGACCTTTAGAGCCATGGTATGTGGTTAAAGTTACCACTGATTTATCAATTTCAGATTTACTGTTTTGCTCTTTAATTTTATCTGAGTAAAGCTTGATTCTTTCGAACCAAGAGCCTGTTTTTGTCTTGAGCCCTTCAAGAAGTAATGTTTCAACAGCGCATTTATTCAGCTTGTCGCCTTTTGAGCGGCGCTCTATGATGAAATCAATCAACAAATCAATTCTGGTGTTTATCTCTTTGGAATCATGAGTGTTTTCAAATAAATAATAATTTGAATAGAACATTTCAAAAGCCGTTCCATTAATTGATTGACCATAATTATTTAGATATGACTCAATATCAGAATTACTCTTGATACTTTCAGAAATTAAAGGAATTAGGTTCTCATCCTCTTTTAAGTACCCTAAAACTTCTGACAAATGGTAGTGTGCAAACTTATTTAAAAGATAAGAACACAGTTTAATTACAAAATCACCAGCGCTTGTTTTAAAAATACTTGTTTGATTGTTTCTTGAATACGCTACTTCATGTTCTATCAGAAACTCTTCTATTGAGTCCAATGCAACATTAGTTCTGCTTAGGATCGCCCACTCACCATCATATTTATTGTAGTTCTCCAAAAATGTTAACAGCATACTTTTTTTAAATTTATGTATGTATGTTTTAACAGTGCCACCAATTTCCTTCCCCGAGACCATACCTTTGGGAATTCTATCTTTATTAAATTCTATTAGATTTTTACTGGCATCTATTATTTCAGGTCTACATCTAAAACACTTTGCAAGCATATGAATATTGGGTTTAAATTCATCTTTAAACTTAAGCATTGTTTCATAACTTCTAGCGCCTCTCCATGAGTAGATACTTTGATCATCATCTCCAACAGGTGTTAGATTAATCCCTCCGCGCCCCTGCAGGGCAATCCACTCATATTGTAGTAAATCTGTGTCTTGAAACTCATCAATCATTAGGTCTGTACAATTTAATAGCGGTATTTCCCCACTTAAAGTTCCTTCTACCGCGCGCCTGGTTGCGTCATCTAAGTCATAAAGGTGGTTCTTTATCTTTAACTCTTGATAACATTCTTTAACTAGCTTAACAGCGTCTTTATCAAACCCTTTTTTTTCATCTAATGGCTGATCATTCAAAATGCTCGTAATGTCATTGAATGTTACTTTTAACTCCGGTAGTAGGTGCTCATTTTCGATGTAATTCTTCAACCTCTCAATAAAGTTGAAGTATGTTGCTCCAATTAGTAGCTTACCTTGCATGAGTTTCTTTGTTTGGTTAAGAAACTGCCTGTGAAATGTAGTTACAGAAACTCTATTTATTGATGATTGTGGAAGAGCTATCTCCAACCTTTCTTGCATTTCGTTGACGGCCGCATTTGTAAATGTAACGAGAATAACCTTCCTGTCATATGATTTTTTTAGTACGTTTTTTACTTTTTCAATTAATGTTTTTGTTTTACCACTACCTGCTGTAGCAAGAATCAAAGAGTGATTATTAACATCGTTAGCTGCTGATTCTTGCTCTAATGTCATCGTCAATGTTAGCTCTCCAACGTTCTTTTGATTTGTAATGATTCAGCTATGTAATTATTTGCCTCTAGATTGTCAGCCAAATCTAAAAGCTCTGCTTTTTCTTCCTTTGTAAATGAGCTCAAATTGGAATTTGTACCTAGAGACAAGATATTTTCCGCTTTTAATAATGCATCATTGCTCATTTCTGTATTATCAAGAACTTTCCTTAATCCAACCTCTTGTGACTCGGTCATAGTGACTTCACCACCAGCTACAGGATGTAGGCCAGACGGGTTTCTCTCTTCAATTGAATTTTCTCTATTGTTAACCATCGCTGCTTCACCAGCGTTTGTTTCATTAAAACTTAGGTTCTCAGAATTAGAGTTGTTCAAAACTGGACTTTCATCTGAGTTAGATTGTTCAAAAGACTCACCTTTCTGAGAAGAATTAGAAGCAATTAACTGTGATTGAGTCTGCACATTATCACCGCTTGTGTCAGGTTTTAGACTAGGCTCAGCAACAATAGAACCACCACTTGCCGATGCCTGAAGGTTTTCTGATTGGTCTGGACTCACAGGACTGCTTTGCAACTCTGGACTAGCTGTGCGGTCACTTAAACCGCTCTCACTATTTAACGTACCGCCAGTATTTACCGATGCCTGAAGGCTTTCTGATTGGTCTAGACTCACAGGACTGCTTTGCAACTCAGGACTAGCTGTGCGGTCACTTAAACCGCTCTCACTATTTAACGTACCGCCAGTATTTACCGATGCCTGAAGGTTTTCTGATTGGTCTGGACTTACAAGGCTGCTTTGCAACTCTGGACTAGCATTGCGATCAGTCGAACCATTCTCACTATTTAACGTACCGCCACCACTTGCCGATGCCTGAAGGCTTTCTGATTGGTCTGGACTCACAAGGCTGCTTTGCAACTCTGGACTAGCATTGCGATCAGTCGAACCATTCTCACTATTTAACTTACCGCCAGTACTTGCCGATGCCTGAAGGCTTTCTGATTGGTCTGGACTCACAAGGCTGCTTTGCAACTCTGGACTAGCATTGCGATCAGTCGAACTATTCTCACTATTTAACTTACCGCCAGTACTTGCCGATGCCTTAAGGCTTTCTGATTGGTCTGTACTCGCAGGGCTGCTTTGCAACCCTGGACTAGTGGTACTGCCAGTAGAACCAACCTCACTATTTAATGTGCCGCCATTACTTACTGAAGCCTGAAGGTTTTCTGATTGTGTGCCCACTAAAGAACGACCTGAATCTGTAGTATTCGGATAAGAATCATCTTTTGTGCCAGAATATTGGTAGGTATCAATACGATCCCTTGAATCATTGCCTGCAATCGATGACTCTTTAGATAGAACATTCCCGCTTTCATCTTTACCAGTACTGTTAACCCCACTATTTACCTCACTTGGCTTGATAGGGGTTTCTTCTATTTCTTCACCACGGTTATTATCAACTGATAAGCTTTTTGGTGTTACGCTCAGTGCATTCTGTTGTGTGACAGAGCTCTTATCATAATCACTTTCATTTACAGACTGTTGCGGCACTGAGGCTTCGCTTGAATTAAGGCTGTTTACAGGTGGATTTGCTTCTTTAGTACCGGCATCACTATAATTCGGTGTGAAGGCAGTTGTGATCGCTTCACTTAATGTTCTTTGTGCTTCTGGAGCTGTACTTAGTAAGTTGTTTATTGTAAGTAGATCTCTCATGTCATCATGAGAAAGATTTCTTGGAGTATCGCTTGTGCCATAAAGGGCGTTCGCGGCAAACTCCTTCGCTTTACTAGAAACACCTTCTGAGTGAATTGCGTTATTAATTACTTGGCTTTCATGCTCCTTAGATGCACTTGATTCATACCCATTTTTAGTTTGCTCATCTGAAGTAATAGAAGCAATTGTATTTGTTAGTGTTTCTGCCTCGCTATCTTTACCTGCAATTAAAAGTGCATCCCTCATCTTATTCAGATCTTCCATTGCTTTAGGGGTGATGTTAGTAAAATCAGGAATACTAAATTCTCGACTAGAAACTTGTGCTGATTTAAAATTATCTAAATTTCGATCATTAAGTTCCTTAAAGCTAACTCCTGATGTATCACCAGTTGCATTAAAGTTTGCTAACGCATATTTAGCTATCTCTTTGGCATCTTGGTCATAATTTCCTTTGGTAATACCCTCAACAAGACCTTGGCCACTAGGTTTCGATCTGTTTTCAGTTCGATCTAAATTTTCTCTCTCATTTAATCCAGCAAACCCAGCCATTGAGCTAGCTTGAGAGTCGTAGTTTACTGATTCCAAACTACCTTTTTGACTTGGCTCATCTTTATACCTTGATGGGTTGTACTGAGGTTCTAAACCTAACTGTGGGGATAACTCATTTAGCGCTTCTAAATGACGAGCGTATTTAGCATCATTAATACCTAAGAAACTATCATCTCCTTTCGTGGCTGCAATTACGTCCTCAATTTGACCGTCATCAAGGTTTGCCAATGCTGAGTATGCCGCAATTAACTCACTACTCTTCAGGGCATTATTAATTGATTCATTCTCTCTCATCTCCTGTACAGCTGAGATATTTTCTTGAGCATTTCTGTAAGGGTTATTAGGTAGCGTTGAAGCAAGAAGAGCTGAGTTTGAATTTAAACTTTCATTGAAGGCAGCTAGAGACTCAGGGCGCATTGCTGTTTGAACAGCCCCAGCATACATTAGTGTTTCATTTGGAGATAAGCGTTCACCATTAATAATCGAACCTTCACCATTTGCTGCGCTAGTTAGTAAGTTTCTAATAGCTTCTGGTGTATTGCTTGATAAAACACTAAAACCCATTTCAATTAGATTCGAATTAATACCTTCACCATTACCAGACTTCTTAAACTCATCCGTAACAGCCTCACCCACTGAAGAGGTGAATAGTGAGCCAATAGAACTAACTACACCGCCAGATAATTCATTAGATTCTGAGCCTAATACTTTTAATGATCCAAATGCATGCGCTAAATTATTTGCATTTTTATCTTCTGACTCAGAAACAACATCCTCACCCTTAGCTTTAACAGCACCTGTACCAGATGCCCCTCTACTACTAACCTCGTTTTGAGATTGCTCTTTGTGTTCAGCAAATGCTTGTGCATTACGCTCATTATTGAACATGTTTATTGGATCAGTCTTTATGCCACTATTTACATCATTACTTAAAGTGTTGGTGTCTATGCCAGTATTATCTTCAGGTTTTGGAATATGTGAATTATCACTCGGTTTATATCCATTCAATTGGTCACTAAATGAAATTAGGCTCGGCGCTTGTAGTGTTTCACCTAGTTCTCTCATTAAGCCTGCAGAAGCTCCTCTTTCGGTATTAGCTTGTTTTAGTGCTGTAACTCCAGTTGAAAGAGGAAGTTGGTTACCATTATGATCTGTAGACAGCACTTCAGTATTTCCAGACATTCTTGCGATTGCATCAGTAACCGTATTGGCCAAAGCAATATTATTTTTTTGGCTTTCTGGTAATCTCGCGTTATCACCTTTATTTACCTGCTCTTTGTGGTAGTCGAACCTATCTCCCAGCTCAGAAATTAAAGCACTTCTCTTGTCACCAGATAAACTATTTAAGCCTTCATCACCAATCAAACTACCTAAAAGAACATGCTGCTGCTCATCTGAAAGTGTTGAAACAATTGAACCGATTGATGCTTTATTTGCTCCTGTGGTTGAGTTTTGAACCTCACCTGCATTCATTTGCGTCATTACTTTTGAAGCGGAGCTAGCTGTATTCCCCTCAGCTTCAAGGGCTTGAGCTTGAAGCATATTTGTATGAGCATTTGTAACAGCTTCCTGTCGGGAAACCGCCTCTTTACTTGCAACTGAGTTATCACTGCTCGATGATTGAGCCATTTTTACTGCATTCCCCCAGTTTGCTTTTATCGATTCAGAAACTTGTGCACGTTCGTCCTCTGACAATCTTTCTGAGGCGCCTACTTGCTTTTGTGATGCCGCTTTTGCTGTGATCGCTGCTTTCGCATCAGCACCTAAACCAAACCCTGCTATTGATGGAGCCCCCTTTGCTACCATGCTTGCCGAGCCCTGTAATACGTGATCATATGCATCAGATAAACTCATGTTATTTTCAGTTGCATATGCTGCGGTTTGTGCCGCTAAGAAAGCTTCGTCCTCTGATAATTGTGAAGTATCCACACTCTCAAATGACTCTCCTTGTTTATACCCTTTGATTGAATCTAAAGTAGCAGATTTACTATCAGTGGCAGTTTTTTGTAATGTTTGGCTAGCGGCTTCAGTATTTGCCAATTGAGTATTTCTAGAGCCAATCGCTGACAACTCAGCTGATGACTGTTTAAGGTAACCCGAGGCTGGCCCTGCGCCACCCGGATTAATACTTACATCATTTCGTTGTCCACCATTCAGTTGAGCTTGGCTCCATTGCCCATATGAGGAATGAACATCACTGGCTTGCATAGTAGTATCACCTTGACTTGCTTTACCTCCATTTGCAGATGTTGTGACATCCGGTGACAATTTCTTTGAATCAATATTTGTATCAGGAGACGTCTTATTAGATACACCCATCATGGTGTGAACACCCCTATGCAGTATATATAAAGTGAGCATAGGAACTGCAGCAGCCAAACTACTTGCCACTGCAATAAATGATTCGATTGTTGACATGCTATGCCCCCACATACCAAATGTGATTGCACTTACACCACCGCCACCAGCTGACACTGATGTAAATCGACCTTGAATAGCAAGTAAAGTAAAAAGGTTAACCGCACTCATGGTTACCGGCCACAAGTTAACCCACACAGTTACCCCAAAGAACATAGCAGCTGATTTCATAGCTTCAGCACCCATTACAAGCATGATTGCAATAACTGGGATCAAGAAAAACACAAAGGCCTCAATGAAGGTTGCAAAACCAATTGATAGCTCCAAAGCTAGGTTTCTATCAGCGGCCATTTGGTAATGTCGCTGAGACTTTGTTTCTATTAAAGTAAGTTCAGAGCGGAGCCCTTGCATATCCCCACTTTTTGCAGCAGCTTCAGCAAAAACATTTGATAAATACCTTCCCGTCGCTAAATGATATGCATTCATTGTCGCGCTTAATGCAGAAATCGATTCCGCCCCGGCTTCAACATCTTGTGGTTTTACATTTTCTTTCTGCAAAAACCTGTCAGTCATCTCTCTGAAACTTGAGCTATCAAAGTAACTTTTGAGCTTCAAGTATGCGTTTGGGCATGTTAATAGCTCCATGGCAGGAGTGTCTATTTGAATATAAGTGCTTCTTGATGGTGTATTAATTCTTATAGACTCAAGGAAGTTTTCCATTGGGGCATTTTTTATTTTGTCAGCATTTAGCTCAGCGTCATTGCCACCAACTTGAAGATCCCAAATTACACAGTCTTGAAGGTAGTTCATTGTAGATGTTTTGATTCTGTACCTTTGGGCATTAACGCCTGAATCTAGTTCTTCAGAGCCCATATATCCAAATTTATCAAGCGCCACTAGCGCCCTCATTGGATCGAGAAATTGACCGGCCTGATAACCATCCGGTGAGGCGAATGAATCTTCATAATCTCGTGAAAGCCCATACATTCCTGAGGTCATCATTGCAATAACAGCTGCTATGCCAGGTGCATCATTCACATAATACACATCTCCAGTTCTTACCGACTCAATAACAACATCTACTTTAGAAAATGGACCACACAAGACCATGAACATACAAAGCCCAATAAACCAAGATAGTACTGGGTTAGAGTTTGGGTTGATCCAACTTTTTACTACAAGAGTCATCAGTGAAAGTAGAGCTGTAGCACCTATCAAAATATGCAAAGATGAAAAGCCAAAATCAAACATTCTTCGAAGGCCCATTAGAACCTCATACATGAACGCTGTTTCACCGATTGAGTAAATTGTAAAATCCATAAAAAAAGCCAGAATATTGAGTCTGGCTTAATCTTAAAATTGAAAAAAATTTTAAAAGCGTGATTTTCAACTGAATTTCAGTATTTTTTGATTAAAATACCTTTTTCTCAAAATAAACGCTTATATCCCCAATTTTATGGTCTTTGTAGTAGCTAATATTTATCGAGTTACCCATCATACTGACAGATACGGGAAAGGCGGGCTCTTCTGTAGACATTAAACCTAGAAAACCATTCTGATTAACAACGTAGTCTCCATGTGAATTTTTTACCGGGTTAAAGTCACCGTCGAGTAATGCAGTCTGCCCCTTTCTAAAAGCAAACAACTCACTTAGTGTTACATCAAAAGCAAACGTATCGGGCAAACAATCAGTTGTTTCTTTTGGCAGTATATTGACTGCGCGATTGCTTATTGAACCATCAGTCACGGATACTTGTTCCAAAGATTTTAGCCACAACTTACGGTAGTCTGTTCGATTAAAGATATTAAACTCTGACCCTGGTAAAAATGGCAAAACATCTATTGGAATTAATTTTACTTTTGCCGAGCTATGCTTGTTATGAATAAAGTTAATATCTAGGACAGCTCGATAGAATTTTACACCTGAAACCTCTATCACAAGAAAAAAGTAAGGCTTGCCTCTCGATAAATCATCTACGCGATTAATATAGCTGCTTCGTACTCCATAGTAGTTTTTCGGACCCCAAAACCAATCATTGAACTCAATACCATCGTAGTCCCCTTCACTAATTAATTCATCAAAGCTAAGGTGCATTGTAACTTGCTTAACATCTGCAAACGGATATTGACGGAAAGGTGATGCCTCGATATTCCCCATATATTCTTCAGATAAATTGGACGTCTGCCCATTTAATACATTTTTGAAGTTCTCTATGCTTTCTCTGTATGCATCCCACATATTTGAATAAGGCAATAAGTCACTATTATAGTCTTTTACTCTCGCTCTAGACTTTTGCAATTCGGATAGTAGTAAGTTTTTAGTAAAATCAATTTCTAAAACTTTTGGAGATAACCCAGTCAAGAGCTGGAGTGTTAGCATCGATACACCTACTTTAAATTCTGGCCAGTGTGCAGTTTTTCCAATCGATGGAAATTGAGGGTTTACATCTAACAGATTTGAATCAAGCTGCGCACACTCTTCATTTCGAATATTTACTCCATTTGAGATACTTTTACGAGAGTAACTTTGGGCTGCAACTAAAGCGCGGATGTTCAATACTTCTGAGAGCTTAAGGCCACCATAAATCATTTGGTCTTCACTAATTTGAGGTTCTTTGATTTTATAGTCTGATATTGTCACTAGGTTAGATAATTTGCTTTGGATATCAGCAAAGAATTTATATTCAAACACCTTTTCTTTGAGTCTTTTTTTCATTGATGATTGTTTTGTTTCGACGCCATTAAACAGAAATACTTCGTCATAAATCCTAATAGTATTCTTATTAGCCATTAACTCAGGACCTTCAGCTAACTCAAAAGTAGCCGTTGCATTAAGGGTACTTTGCTCTTGCTTAATGTTTAGCTCTTTAAGTTTTGCCCTTATATTCGGCAATAATTGATTGCCGCTTATAACATTCGTGTTGAGGTTTACTTTTGCTTGCTCCACAGCTTTTTTGTGAAGTAAATACTCTATTACTTGTGCGTCGTACTCAGTGGTATTATCGAGCGTTAAATTGACACTAACCTTTTCTGCACCATAAGCACTCCCGATCGCATGGAATACAATCGATATAAAAGCCCCATTTGCTAGCGCTTTCAATAAATTCATTAAAACGACCTCTAATAACTAAAACTGTATTAATCATTTCATAAATTTCATTTCGTGCAGCGGTTAAAAACAAAACTAAATATCAATTATTTACAATAGGTTATAAAAAAACCTCATTGTGTTTTTTATATTTTCACAAACCTGCATTCAATAATTTATACTTTTCAGCTTGAAGGAGGATTTATGAAATTTGTATTTTTACTAGTCATTTTTGTATTGAGCCATGGCGCTCATGCGGCTGATACTGTCAGAGTTATCAAGTTTAAAACTATCGGCCTCACGGTTAATGAGTACAACATTGCAGATTTAATATATAAAGAAGCAGCTCAAAAGCTAGGCGCTTATTTCATTGTTAACAATTCTCAAGCCGGTTTATCAAGCTACAGCGAGAAGGCCAACATCTTACGACCTATTTCTGTTAATATTGTTGATTATACAATCGAAGATAGTGAAGTGATTGCGACCATACGCTACGATCATGCAGCTTTAGAAGTTGTAACGGAGAACTACAAGTTATACATGAGGAACAAGAAAAATTCCGAAGAAATAGTTAACGCGGAGATAACTGAATTTTGTCAAAAATTCTCATCTAACTATTTAGAAATCAAGAACACTCTTTCTAGCTCAGAATTCAACTATTCAACAGCCCCTTCAAAGGATGATGAGCTCCTTAAACTATCAAAAAAGTCTGACTCTATAAGTCAGTTATTGATTAATGAATGTAATTTATAGGAAATCTTTTAATACTTCTCTTTAACACCTATTTCCAAAAGGGCGGCTTGCTGCCAATAGCTAACCTTCAAGCGTAACTCGTTTCTGTCGGATAGACGACACCTGTTACCAAGTGTCGCCCTCCTAAGAACCGTACGTGCAACTTTCACTGCATACGGCTCAAGCCTTCACGAAGGCACCTAATTGGTACCCAGCAACTTATAAAGCAGCGAGATTAGGCTCATTCCAAGAGTTGCGGCATTGCCTCTTTGCTTTTCTCTTTGCCAAGTATTCTTGGTATAAAGGATCAAAAGGCGTAGCTTCACTCTTGATTTTCACATGTCTCTCTATTGGCACCTTAGCTATTTGAAATAGATTAAACTGACAATCCATGTTCATGTTCATGCTCTTCTGCCAACCGTGAAATTGCCATTGGCCTCGACGGTTGATAAAGTACTTCATGGCGATCCAAGTTTTTGATTTTGTTGGATGACGCCTTTTAGCCCAATGCCATAACGCTAGAAATA
>NZ_JBECOT010000084.1:0-12648 GCF_040104395.1 Pseudoalteromonas sp. BZA4 | reverse complement strand
CATGGCGCTTTTTAAACAAGATACATCTAAGTCAGCTAGTATGGCGAGGAAAAAGAAAATGGCAGGGCTAGACGATGATTACCGCTCAACCCTGTTAGAGTCTGGGATTAAAATGCGCTAGCCGTGACTAAAAGACCATATCAACCAAAAGAGAAGTGCCCCTAAATTCACAACTGGTCAGACTTGTGGTTTATTTTGTTAAACCTATGGGTTATAACTATGCCCACAACACAATAAAATTGAAGGCACAGCATGACACTGATGAATGTAAGTACACAAGGATCTGTTGCTATCTTAACTATGACAACAGCTGAAAATCGCCATAACCCTGCTTTTGCAGAGGCTTTTTTAAATTGCCTTGACGAAATCGAACATAACCCTGAACACAAAGCACTCGTGATCACTTCAAGCAGCGAAAAGTCATGGAGCTTGGGCATAGATACCGATTGGCTTATGCCTGCATTAAAAGCACAAAAATTTGCTGAAGTAAGTGGCTTTATGCACTCGATGGATGCGGTATTTAAACGCCTATTACTCTTCCCAATGCCAGTAATCGCAGCAATTAATGGCCACGCTTTTGGTAATGGCGCCATTTTATCGTGCGCTTGTGATTTTAGGTTTATGCAAAGCGATCGTGGTTTCTTCTGCTTCCCCGAAGTGGATTTATCAATCCCGTTTTTACCGGGCATGCTCGCTTTCATTAAAAAAGCCATTCCAGACTATCGTTTTAACGAAATGATGCTAACTGGCCGTCGCGTTACCGCAGGCGAACTTGCCACGGATCATGTTATTGAACAAGCCTGCCCAAACAGCGAAGCTTTATTTAATATCGCCCTCGAATTTGCCAGCCAGTTCGATAAAAAACGCGCGATTTTCGCCGAGCACAAAAAGCGCCTACACAAACACATCATCGACACCATTGATATAGAAAACAAACCGATTATTGATGCCGTTCAGTTGGTTGTTTGATAAAAAAGAACCCTTAAGTGACAACTTAAGGGTTCTTATCTTAACCGATTATATTAAGTTACTTTTTAAGGCCTAAGTAATATTTAGCCTTGATCATGTTGCTTAAGTTTGAGCCTCGAATACGAGACAACTAAAATAGCTAAAGTAAAAGTAATAACAACAAATATGTAAAACAGTGAAATATCTAACACAGAACTAACTTCTAGATAGTCAAGCTCATAAGAGCAGGCCTTTTCATTATATCTTTCAGCTAAAATAACTAGGAATTTGTGCCCACCAATCAATGCCGTATAGTTGCCCAAACAAAAAGCTAAATAACCAATAACAATGGCTATAGGCTCTTTGATTGTTCGAGTCGCTTTCTCGTTACCTATAGTAAACCCTGCAACAGCTAGGCTGACGATCCCAAAGTAGTTCCATAATTTATCAACTTGAGAGTATTGGGCCTGAAACATTTGGAAAATTTCTAATAAATTAACTGAATTATCCATTTCAAATCCCCTAAGCAACACGCGTTACTTTAAGTTGAATACTTCCTTGGTTATTACGGTACAGGGACCAAACATCATTTGGAAAAGCATAAAAATACCCTGAAGATTCAACTTTTAAAGCGTTAGGTTTATTTTGATGCCTAGGAAGCGCAACATACTGATGCGGATGAGGACTGCCATCATTTGGTACTGCTTTTTCTTGGTTTGAATCATTAGCAATACAGCCCACAGCTATAAACCAAGGCATATGCTCTACACGCTTGGTTCCCCAAAAATCTGTAGATCTATTTTCTGTTGCTTGCTTAAATTTGCGCTCTGTCATCCCCCAAATAGACGATGCAAACCTAATAATATCGCCAGCTGTTAACTTGCCATCTTCTGTCCCTAACCAGTCGCAGACATCTTTGCTATCTTGCCAGCATCCTTCAGCTGCAAATATATATTGCTCCCCTTCTTTCATATAAATATAGGTAGGAGTCCAATGCTGTTTTGCAAAGATATTTACTTGTGAAGATTCATTTTTTGCTAATTTTATTGTTGGCCAATATTCAGGATGCTCTATAGGCGAGACTGCTTGTCGTTGAAACACACTGTCATGAAAGTGGGTTTGGTTTTCAGCAACAACACAGTCTACATTTCGAGGTCGTGATCTGAACTTAGCAAAAATGCCTTTATAAGAGTTGTGTAATACGCCAGCAGGGTCTGGTTTCAATTGTTCAAATATTCCGTCTCTAAAAGCTAATCCAGCTTCGGCTGCTTCGGTTAACATCCATTCAAGTGTTATATCTGATAGGTCAGTATCGCTGTATCCACCGCCCACATCAGAGTGCACGCCCGGAAACCATTTTTCTTTAACGTCACGATCACTTGCATACTTAGTCCAGCGAGTAACACAAAAGCTACTCCTTTTTTCATCCATAGCCATTGCATGCCTTGCAATATTTATATGTTCGCCAAGCGTAGTATCGTGGAAACGCCATGAGGCAGGATTATCTAATAAGTTAAAAAGCTCCATATCATTAGGAATACCTAGCGCCCCTACGGTATCCCATACACCGATAAAATGAATTTTTAGAGCAGCTTTGTGATTTAAAAACTGGCTGGGTTCAATAGTTTCAACACCTGATTTATAGTTATCAAAATGCTTATGAACATGCTCCCACCTTGCATCGCTTTCGATTAAACTAAAATCAAGCAAACCTAATTTAAGTAACCCGCCTAAGCTTCTTGCTGTAAATGCGCCGCGACTAAAACCAAATATGTAAACCTTATCACCATCGCAATAGTTATTTGCCAACCAGTAATAAGCACTACAAATATGGCGCTTAATGCTTTTTCCTAAAGCTCCATCAATAATCGAATCTTTTAACCCGGTTTCTTCGCCGCCAAGCCCAGGGTGGTAATATGTTTTTTGTGGCTCCCCTATGCCATCTTCTTTTGCGAGAGCATGGTAAAGCTTTACAACATTTGTGGCTGCGGGTATGCCGTTATCTTCTTGACTTGGGTTATTCCATGTTCCGTCACAACAAATAATTAAATTAGCCATCAGTACATCCTTGTGTGTTCATTTGTCTAACTTATCTAGGCAACGGCCTCTACAAAGTCAAAATATAACCACTGCAAAAATGTAATTTAGGAATTTTCTGAGAAAGTACTTTTGTGAGGAAACAGTTTCACATTCTTAGTTCAACTGTTGTAACCGATTGGTTTTTTTGAAATAAAAAAAGGCCGCTCTGAGAGCAGCCTTTTTCATATTTGGTGGAGCTGGGGGGATTTGAACCCCCGTCCGAAAAGCCTCGACCTTTGGTACTACATGTTTAGTATCGTCTTTTAGTTAACCTCATACAGCTCGGACGAACACGATCTGCAAAGGCGAGGCCGCTTAGTTTTAGCCCTTCAACCCCGGCCAGGGTTTCCGTAGCGAGTCCGTGTAGGGTGACACTTCAGAACCGGGTCCACAGACATACACCGGAGAAGTGCTAGCGGGCTATTATGCCGCTAGAGCGTAGTTATCGTCGTTTGCGATTACTTTAAATTGCGGCTTTTTTACGAGGCCAACCGCACCTCGACATGCACCTCGGGCGTCTTGAATTCCGTCGAATCCTAATCAGCCCCGATTTAGTCATAAGACATAAATCTTAGAATACTTTTCTATCGCCAGCAAAGCTAGTGATGTTGCGGATTGTAGCGGTATTGTATTGGTTTGACAACCTTTTTATCTTTGATTCGAATTTCTTTAGTGGGTTTAGAAGGTTTTCACTAAAAACGAGCTGGTCTACTTATGGAATTTCATCACATAAAAAAACAAATAACGCACCTGTACCCAAAAGCACTTGTAACCATTTGAAATACAACAGTTTATTTAAAATTCAACTTGTATATAATCCAATTTCCAAATAAGGAAGAACTTAAAAACAATTAAAAAATAAAAATGGAGATACCTAAACAATGAAAAAGCTAGCTATTGCAACTTTTGTGTCTGCAACATTAACAGCATGTGGCGGAGGGGGAAGCTCAGAGCCTGAAAATAAAAAACCCATTGTTAATAAAGCACCGACAGTCACACTTCAAAGTGAAGGAAGCTACTTAGAACAATCTATCGTATCGATAACAGCGGATGCTACAGACTCTGATGGTTCGATTACTAGCTATGCTTGGTCACAAACTGCTGGAGATGATTTAGCTATTAGTAGCAAAAGTAGTGAGACCCTAACATTCACAGCACCTACCGTCACATCTAGCACAACTATGAGTTTTGAAGTGACAGTTACAGACAATGATGGGGCTACTGCAAAATCATCTGTAACCTTAACGATTGAACCTGTAAACGAATCTCCTTCTATTTCAATTAATTCCATTGCAGCTGTGAATGAGCAAACAGAAGTAAAATTGTCAGCTAATGCCAATGATGTTGATGGGAAAGTTACCTCAATGTTTTGGGAGCAATTATCAGGTTTGAATGTAGAGATAGATGACAATACGGCTTCAGAAATAACAATCACCACTCCAACAGTAACAGAGAAAGAAACCTTGACCTTTGCAGTCAGCGCAACTGACAACGAAGGGGCAATAACAACAGAAACCGTCTCTTTAGATGTTTTACCAGTTAATATTTCTCCAACATCTGCTGCTGGTGATGACGTCACTGTCAATCCCAATGTTCAAACAACACTATCTGGTTCAGATAGCTTCGACGAAGATGGAAGTATAGTAAGCTACTCTTGGAATCTCTTAACTGAATCTGATTTAACTCTAGAGAATTCAAATTCAGAGCTCTTATCTTTTACACCAAGCAGTGAACTAGAAGGAGAAACACTTGAATTTGAGCTTACTGTTTCTGATGACGAAGGTGCATCTCACTCTGATACTGTAAATGTATATATTAATAAACACCCAATTGCTGTTGCTGCTAAATATCAAATCGTTGAAACAGGAGTCGAAGTATCACTCGATGCGACAGCAAGTATGGATGATGGACAAATTGTTGAATACAATTGGACGCAAACCGTAGGTTCAACTGTTGTGCTATCAAGTACCAGTAATATGGCTCCAACCTTTACAGCTAACTTTAATGACGATGAAAAAATTACATTTGAACTAACTGTAACTGATGACATGGGTCTTACGAGTTCGGACTCAGTTGATATTGATGTTGTTAAAATTAATCATTTCGTAAATGACACAGGTGTAAAAGTTAGCGCGACGCAATCGGCTAATGATTCAGAGTGTGTGGTGACAGAAAATAAAGTACATGACTGTGAACAAGGCCGCGATGCCGATACTGAGTTATTAAAAATTGGGGCTGGTGATGCTGGATTTGATTATACCAAATTAGACTCAGATGGTAATGAGCTTAGTGCGGATCAAAGTAGTTGGACTTGTGTTAGAGATAACCATACAGGACTAGTGTGGGAAGTTAAAACTACAGATGGCGGCACTCAGCATAATATGGATACATATAGATGGGGCGGTAAAGGAGCTAAAGGATTTAACGACGATAGCAAGGAAGGAACATATTATGGAGACTGGGACGCGCTTGTCGATTTCGCGAATAACAATTCTTTATGTGGAAAAACAAATTGGAGCATACCATCTAATGAAGAGCTAAACCAACTTGTGCATAAAGGTAAAAGCAATACATATATCGATACAACATACTTTCCAAATACCGTTAATTGGCATTATTGGAGTGCTACCCCATCTGCTAGTGACAACACTGAGGCATGGTTAGTTGACTTTGGTTCTTCATATAAAGCAAATGATGCTAAGTTAGTGCGTACGACTTCAGGCCGTGTAAGACTCGTTTCAGGCTCAAAAGTAAATACAAACTCTTACACTAGTTCAACACACACGGATTCTAGGTATATCATCAGCCAAGATGGAAGCGTCACTGATTTAGATACAGGCCTTATGTGGACTCGTTGCGCCGTTGGCCAAAATTGGGATTTGGAGTCATTGTCATGTGAAGGCGAGATGACTGCTATTTACTGGCATGATTCGTTAAATTCTGGAGTTGATTACACATATGCTGGCCATAGTAATTGGCGACTTCCGAATGTAAATGAACTAAAAACAATATTTGATCACTCTAAAACGAGACCATCAGTCAATACAACTGCATTCCCTGCTATTCCATATGACAGTAGCAATAATTTAAGTTTTTGGACTTCGACTCCTGATCTTACCTCTACGGCAATAAAGTCTCTGTCTATAAACTCTGATGGTGATATCAAATCAGACTTCAGATCATCTACAAAGAACTATGTGTTATTAGTTAGAAACCTTCATAACTAGTCATACCAAAATAAAGGGGTCAGAATGGCCCCTTATATTTTCAATGCTCCGTAAATGATCAATTTAAGTAAATTAATTAACCTATCCAGCCTATTCAGACTCAAGGCATTAATCGGTAAATTTTTGCTAAGTGCCTTTGAATGCTGAATTTTCAAGCAAGAAAAATCAGTTTTTATACATATTTTCACATTTTAATCATACAAATTCTTAACATAGTACAAAAGTTGTGCTGTAATAGGAAACGTTGTTACCCTTCTTCAAAAATAACCTGTAACAACACATAACTATAATAACAGGCAGTTTTTTACAGGGCTTTTCAGATGTCGATGTTTTCATTCGATGAACAAAGTGGCTATGTCTCTTTGTGTGAGCATCCTCGAGATGCGGGTTTTCCTACTACAAGTTCTCAATTAATTGAATTACTTGAGCAGTCTCCTTATGCCAGCTACGAATATATTGATGCCAATATAGGCAAGTTGTTTATACCTAGCAGCCAATATCAAAACCAATCTTTAGTGGTTGCTAAAGCCGTTGATGCTCAGCTTGAAGTAAAAGTCGATGCTAAAAACATGGTAGTTGAAGCAAGTCTAACAACAGCCCGTGGCGGTAAAATTGTTAGCATGGATATGGCGCAAGAGGTGCTTGCAGAGGCGGGAGTGATTAAAGGCATTAGTTTACGTGCCCTTGATACCTTTTTAGGCCAACAATTTAAGCAACCACCCGGCGCCCATTACACCGCAATTGTTGCCCATGGCAGAATGCCCAAAGAAGGCACCGATGCTAAATTCGTGCGCTTATGCTCTACAGCACAAGACCGCGTTCTTAGCCCGCAAGCGACCTCTGGCGGTAAAGTCGACATGCGTAATTTAGGTGCCATTATTACCGTTAAGCCGGGTACACCATTAATGCAACGAGTTCCTGCAACACCCGGTGAAGATGGCTTTACTGTGTTCGGTGATGTGATGCCAGCTAAGCCCGGTAAAGACTTACCCCTTGAGCCATTCGAAGGAACACGTATTGACCCTAATAATAGCGATATGTTGATTGCCGATGCGAAGGGGGTGCCTGTTGCCCTGCCCCGCGGTATGCGCGTTGACGACGTATTGTGTTTTCATCATGTAGATGTGAGTACGGGCCATGTCGAATTTGATGGCAGTGTTATTATTAGTGGTGATGTAAAAGATGGTATGCGCGTCAAAGCCACGGGTGATATCACTGTATTAGGCTTTGTTGAATCAGCCACAATTGAAAGTAAAAGTGAAGTCACCGTAATGCTTGGGGCTGTTGGCAGAAAACGTGAAAACGTCGAAAACTTTACCTGTAACATCACGGCTTCGCGCACTATCTCAGTGGGTTATGCTCAGTACTGTCATATAAAAACAGAGCAAGATTTATTCATTGAACGCCAGGCTTTGCATTGTGATTTAAGTGCTCGCCGCCTTATTCGAGTTGGCAAAGCCAATAACCCGCGAGGCAAAATTATTGGTGGCAATATTTTAGATGCGATGCGAATTGAAACCGGCGAGCTTGGTGCGCCATCAGGCACTAAAACACGGGTTTTCATTGCTCAGTACTGGCATGATTTACGCCAAAAGCAGCAGCAAATTAATGACTTTGAAAAGTTATTAGCGACAAAAGCAGCTGCCTTACAGCAAGCACGCAAAAAGGCCAATAAAATACCCGACCCAGCTCAACGGGCGCATTATATTAAAAAGATCACTGCCAGCGAGCAGCAGATTAAAATTAAAACAGCCAGCACCAAGAAAAAGAAACACTTAGTGAAAATTAAGATCGCGCGCTTATTAGCAACAAGCCGCTTAAAAGTGAATGAATTAATGCATCCAGGGGTGGAGCTTAAGATAGCGCAAGAGAGTAAACAGTTTTCACGTATTTACCCTCCTAACATGGTGCGTTTTTTTGAAGGTAAGATCACTCAGTCGTTTTAGCGGCTGAGTCTGGCTCTTCTTCACTTGCTTCAGTTTCAGGCAATGGCCAACCGCCGAGTTGTTGCCAGCGATTAACGATTAAACAGAACAATTCTGCAGTACGCTCGGTATCATATAATGCTGAGTGAGCTTGCTTATTATCAAACTCAATACCTGCCGCCCTACATGCTTTAGCTAATACTGTTTGCCCAAGTGCAAGACCTGCCAATGATGTGGTATCAAAACTAACAAATGGATGAAATGGCGTGCGCTTAATTTTACAACGCTCAATGGCGGCATTTAAAAAGCCGTGATCAAACGCTGCATTATGTGCTACTACCACTGAACGCTGACAACCCGCTGCTTTTTGTGCCTTGCGCACAACTTTACAGATTTCTTTAATCGCTTCTTCTTCAGGCACTGCACCACGCAGCGCAGAAAAAGGGTCAATACCATTAAACTCAATGGCCGCTTGTTCAATATTAGCGCCTTCAAATGGCTCAACATGAAAATGCACAGTATGATCAATACTTAACACGCCGTCGTCATCCATTTTCAGTACAGATGCAGCAATTTCTAATAACGCATCGGTTTCTTTATTAAAACCTGCGGTTTCAACATCAATCACAACAGGAAAAAAGCCACGAAAGCGTTTTGCGAAAAGAGTTTGTTCAGTATTTTCCATAGTCTTCTTGGTTTGCCAGTGTAAGCTGGCTATTATGTCAAAAACCACGGCTACTCTGCTAGAGTAAATAGTGTGAAATCGCAGATTCTTACTGAGTTTTTAGGCACATTACTTGCTTTATATTATTCAGCTAGCCCTGTGTTTAGTGCGCTAAAGCAATTAAACACAAAAATTGCCAATTATTTGGCATTGATGATTTGTTGGAGAATTACCGTGATGAAGCTTTCATTACTTCCTTTAAGCCTAGGCCTATTAACCTCAGTTGCAAGTATAAATGCGCATGCAGCCATGCGTGAGTATACCGCTAATGCTGATATGTCGAACTGGCAAATGGTTAAAACATCTCGCTTAGAATGCCAATTAAATCATGAAGTTCCTTACTATGGTGAAGCAATTTTCAGCACCACTGCCAGTAAAAATAAAGACGTAAACTTTAACCTTGATATGGTCGTACGCCCAGACAACTACAGTATTGCTGGTCTAAAAGCCGTACCACCTAGTTGGCGTGCTGGTATGCCCGCTCGCAACTTAGCAAATATGAAGCTATTACGTAAGTTTGACGGCGAGCTTGGCAACAAAACTGCTTGGGAAATGCTCACCGAACTTGAAAAAGGTTACCAACCGACATTTTATTACCAAGACTGGCAAAACAGTGCCGATAAAATTGCCGTTGGTTTATCGAGTGTCAACTTTAAGCAAGCTTATTGGGCGTTTTTACAGTGCCGAGATGCAATGCTGCCTTACAGCTTTGAAGATATTTCGTTCACAGTGATGAACTATGAGCCTAATACCAGCAAGCTGACTAAATCATCACAAAAACGCTTAGATAAAATTGGCGAATACTTAAAGTACGACACCAACATCGAATCTATTTCAATATCTTCTTACACCGACAGCTACGGTGGTCGCTGGAACAACCTCGAATTATCAAAAAAACGCGCTAAAGCGATTAAGGATTACATTGTTAGCTTAGGGGTCGATGAAAGCAAAGTAGATACCGATGGTTACGGTGAAAAGCGCCATGTTGCTAGCAACGACAACATTTTAGACAGAAACAAAAACCGTCGTTTAGTCATTCAAATTGCAAAAATGTAGCCGCTGAAGCGGCTACTAGCTTTAACTCATTTCTACCGACTTCACGCGCTTAAAGCGCTTTAACCACTTATCGCCAAATTGAAAAAATGCGAGGCTAATCATAATGATGGTCGCACCAACAATCAGTGCTTGGTCAATGGGCTCATTATTAAGTAAACCACCAATCGCGATTGCAAAACTTGGTGTGATCAAGGTTGTTAATGCGACCGTGCTTGCGTTCAACTTCTGCAATACATGAAAATACGCCAGCGCACCAATTAGTGAGCCAAACACGCCTAAGTAAACAATTGAGTACAGTGATTTTGCACTCCACATCTGGCTATTAAGTTGGCCATCTACCAGCAACCAAGTAATAAAAAACAGAGGTGTTACAAAAACCAACGCGCCAAATGTGGTAGCCATTGGATGAATAGCAATTCTTACCCGTTTGATCATCACACCGCTCAAACTAAAAAAGCACACTGCCATAAATACATATAACAGGCCACTAAGCTGCTCTACTCCCCCTTGAATATGGCGTTGGCTTACTAAAAATAAACCAATTAAGGCACAGCCAAGTGCGCCAAGCTTAATGGCGCTAAACTTAGGCTCGTTCAAGATTTTTTGCGCAAGTAAGCCCGATAAAATTGGTGCAAGGCCAAACATTAATGATATTAACCCAGAAGGCACTGTTTTAGCGGCCATGTAACTTAATAACATGCCCCCAAAAATACCTATGCTTGAATAGCCATAAAGGAATAAAGCACGGCGATGCCAGGGCACTCGGATATTGGCAACAGCAACGACAAACGAAGCCAACACCAGCCCCACCAGCATGCGTAAAAACACAGCCAGGGTTGGTGCTACCGTTTCACTACTCCAAACAATACCCAGTGGTGTTGTTGACCAAATCACCACCATTAAAAAATATGAGGCTTTAACAGGCACTAGCTTATTCCTTTAAAAAGGCGAAAAAAGCGGAAGAAAATTTAAAAGGGAAATAACCAACCGCTTAGAACGCGGTTAGTAAAACTTACTTAATTAACCGCAGCAAATAACAGACCATACGACTGATGAGGTCAGGCGCATACAAT
Source organism: Pseudoalteromonas sp. BZA4 (assembly GCF_040104395.1). Taxonomy (NCBI): domain Bacteria; kingdom Pseudomonadati; phylum Pseudomonadota; class Gammaproteobacteria; order Alteromonadales; family Pseudoalteromonadaceae; genus Pseudoalteromonas; species Pseudoalteromonas sp. BZA4. The sequence goes on along the minus strand of NZ_JBECOT010000084.1, from coordinate 1,616 downwards.
TGTTTGTTGGTCGTTGGTTTAGCTGCATCATGGTATTTAATAAAGTAAGTTGAAGAAGCTTAAGAATCCGCCTAAATGATTATTTTGTCAACATGAATACTCATGCTATTTGGCAAAAAGTTTTTTGCTGATTTCAACAGCCTGTTTGCACATGTAAATCATAGGTTACATTTAATTTCTTTGATTTATAACAAAACTATTTAAGTTTTGTTAAACAAGTTATATCTTGCTTGCCTCTCACGAAGTTTAAGGGGCAAAAAGTGCTTAAAAATAAAACAATAGGTAGCATGTTAATTGTTGCTGGCACCACCATAGGTGCAGGGATGCTGGCATTGCCTATCGCCTCCGCAGGGCTTGGTTTCACAACAGCGTTATCACTTATCTTACTTACATGGGTTTTAATGACCTACACAGCATTACTAATGCTAGAGCTGCATCAATATGCCGACAGAGATGCAACCCTCAATACGTTAGCTAAGTCATGGTTAGGTAAACGTGGGCAATGGGTCGCTAACTTTTCTGTGATGTTTTTGTTTTACGCATTATGCGCTGCGTATATCGCAGGTGGTGGTGCGCAATTACAAGAAAAGCTCAACAATGGTTTATCGCTTTCTTTAGCGCCGCAAGTTGGCTCAGTTATTCTGGCTGTTGTGATTGGTACTGTGGTGACACTCGGTACCAGCAAAGTCGATAAACTTAACCGCGTACTTTTCACTATTAAAGTATGCGTACTAGCCAGCTTATTTTATATGCTGACACCTTATGTTCATGGCCAACACTTACTTGAAATGCCGATTGAACAAGGTCTGATTTTATCTGCAATCCCAGTGGTGTTTACCTCATTTGGTTTTCATGGCTCTATTCCATCGATTGTGAAATACGTGGGTTTAGATATCAAAACACTTCGTAAAGTAATGGTGGCAGGTGCCGCATTGCCTTTAGTAATTTACATTTTTTGGCAATTACTTAGCCAAGGCATGATGAGTCAAAGCGACTTGCTACAAAGCCAAGGGTTACCCGGTTTTGTAAGCAGTGTTGCTAGCATTGCTCACAGCCCACACGTTGCCACTGCTGTGAACATTTTTGCTGATTTAGCATTAGCCACGTCTTTCTTAGGGGTGAGTTTAGGTTTGTTCGACTTTTTTGCTGATGCATTTAAAAAAGGTGATGGTAGTAAAGATCGTATCAAAACAGCGTTGATCACCTTTATTCCACCGCTAGGCTTTGCGCTATTCTATCCACAAGGGTTTATTATGGCACTTGGCTACGCCGCCATTGCGCTGGTTATTTTAGCGGTGTTTTTACCTGTAGCTATGGTCTATAAGCAACGAAGCAGCAATCCTGATGCGGGTTACCAAGTTAAAGGCGGTAATATTGGCTTAGCACTGGCCGCCCTGTTTGGTGTGCTTATTATTAGTGCTCAAGGTTTACAAATGGCGGGGCTTATTCCAGCGATTGGTTAAACAGCTCATCAAAAAAAGCACCCGAGGGTCAATGCCAGTCAGTTAAGCTGACTGGCATTTCTTTTTTTATGTGGGTACTTTGATGGCTTAGGCTTTATCGCTCTTGGGTATCGCCTATCTTCTCTTCTTGGTGGCAGTTTAAATAGTCTCAGC
>NZ_JBECOT010000083.1:0-13191 GCF_040104395.1 Pseudoalteromonas sp. BZA4 | reverse complement strand
TCTTCCACAAGTTCAAGGTGGCTAAATAACGACATAATTAACAAGTAGATAGTGACAATGTGGGCGTTATTAGATCAGAAAAGAGGCGGATGTTAAAGCCTTTTTACAAAGTGCGATCCCGCCGTGGTGGTTAGGTAGGCTGGTTTAAACCTACTTTGCTAGTTCAGTTGAACTAGCGGTTAGTTGGCTAAACAGCCAAAGGGGTTTTATCGCCGAAGCGACTTTTTATTTGCCGAAGCAAAAAGGGGGTTTTATCGCCGAAGCGACTTTTTATTTGCCGAAGCAAAAAGGGGGTTTTATCGCCGAAGCGACTTTTTATTTGCCGAAGCAAAAAAGGGGTTTTATCGCCGAAGCGACTTTTTATTTGCCGAAGCAAAAAGATTTTTTATCGCCTTTGCGATAACGGTTTTTTATCGCCTTTGCGATAATGGTTTTTTATCGCCTTTGCGATAATGGTTCTCTTTCACCGAAGCGAATTCTTTACCAAAGTAAAAAGGTTTTTGTCGTTGAAGATAGTTTTCACCTTAGCGACGTATGTAACTTATAACAGCTATAATATTTTTTCAACATTAGCGTTAGTCTAATTTTTAGATTTTTAGATCCCGCTTTAGTATTACTGAAGTTTGGCTTTTAAAAAGCTTGATAACTTTTGCGTAAATTAAATATGTACTTTCACAACTAGTTAATAGTTTACTAAATAGTACCTACGAAAGATTGGAGCATAAATATAAGATGGTGCAACACTCACATCACTTAACTTAGTTCAGTGTATTTGAGGTAAAACCGGTTTGTTACTATCTGCCTTTTCTCCGTAAATTTTAACACGTAAATTTTAGATAGTCTAAAAATATTAGTACCCATTCATCTGAACGAACTTTGAATTTCCACACTTTTCCAGGCTTCTATACCTCTTAAGCTTTTCAAACCTTTTATCTGAAGCTATAAATAGCACTGATAACGTATAAAAATAGCTCTCGTAAACCCCTATTTACGATAGCTATTATTATGTTAAGTAGGTGGTTAGGTTGCATTGGTCATGAAATAAACAGAAATATTGACTTGTATCTAGCGTCAATTAATTTGGCTGGTTTAAAGGTTCTCTCATTAGAACTCACACACATACAAAACTGGAAAAGTTAAACAATAGAAATTCTATAGATAGCCTCCATTAAAAATGGGGGGATTACCTCTGCATTCAGCGAATAATGATCTATCGCCTGTAGAGTTTGAGAATTATCAAATTAAAGTGTCCAGTTTTAGTTGACCAGAACAGTCTCGAAACTAATGGGTGCTTTAAAGGGAAAAATAGCGTTAAAGCTATTTAGCAAATATCCATACTTAAGGAAAAACAAGTTATGGGGAAACCATTTTTGGCAGAGAGGGTACTTCGTAGATACAGTAGGGATAAATGAAGAAATAATAAGACGGTATGTCAGGCACCAAGAAAAGGAAGAGGTGCAAGAGCAGGCGCAGTTAACACTGCAGTAAACAACGCCCCCTTCTAGGGGGCTAATGCAAAGCCACCTTCTTTAGAAGGTGGATCTTTTACTCATTTTTTCTCATCTGTAACACCCTAAAAGGAATTAATGCTTAGTAAAGTGAAATACTAAGCCATGATTTTGACAAGAATATAAGAAAAAAGGGGCCTGTACAACTTCAGTAAATCGCCGAAAACAGCCACTCTTTGATAAAAGGGGACCTCGAAAAACCTCCCTCACATCACCGGCTGTGTGATGGGAGCCTAGCTGGCTAGTTGGAGGGAGAATATGTTTCCTCTTCAGTTATATCGTCATCGGTTGAAGGCACCGCTTGCTCAACTTCTGCTTCTTTACCCTTAGCTTGAGCTGATTTTCGTGCTCGAATTTCGATATCAATAATGCGTCGAGCCAGTTTGATGATGCGCTGTTGCCATGCGTAGTTGCCATCAACACGTTGCTTGTTGCTAAGCACGCTAGATAACCAGAGTGTGTCCATTGAGATCATCAACGCATCGAGTTTGCGAACTAAGCCGACAAACTGGCCAACCTGGGGCGAACTTATTTTTGCGTTGAAGTTTATCGGGTCTGTGTAGTCAGGTACTTCATCGATGCCGTTGGACTCCATCAGTTTGTCCAAACGAGCTTGTTCGTTGTCTACCGCCTTAGCGCAATCCTCGATCAACTGGCTAATTATTTGTTCCACTTCATCAATTTCGTTCTCATCGCCAATGATGCGCAAAATGACATCGATTCCATAAAGCGCACTGACCGTCCGTCTAAAAACACGGTCAACGACACGTTGCGCCTGTAAGCTGTTAATTGTGAATGATTGTTCAAAGATGGGTTTTGAGTAATTGGGTTTTGCTTGGGCCATAAGTTTGCTCCTGATATGACAATAATCAGTCCCTAGACTAATCCTCTGTGAGGTAATGGCCTTTCAGCTAGGTGGAAGAATTGAGCATCTTTCTAACTATCCTGTCTGGATAAGACGGTTACACTGACTATCAAATATTGCTGATCTGTTTCAGTGATATCTGCGCCTGAGAGCATGAGTTCAAAGGAAGCCCGCTGCTGAGTTTTCTCAGTGGTACTAAGAGGTAGCTAGCCTCCTTAAACAAATAGCCTGCATGTTTTTACATGCTCAACCATGCGTTCCTTGCGGTTCGCCTTTTCACCACCCAACTGGGGGAGTTTTCCCCAGTTGAGGGTGACTCCTTCACAACCTAATTAAGGAGTCACCAATGGAATATATCTTCGGATTTATTATCCAAATCGCAGGCATTATGTTGCTTGCAAAGCTGAGCTTGTCGCTTTTGCGATTGCTTGCTCGTCAAAGCGTGCGACCGTATCGATTTGTACTTATTCAAATCAAGCGTTCGCTCACACCAACACCAAAACGTCGTCCAATGGCAGTGCCTAAAGCTCCTGGTATGCCCCGTTTGACATCTGCGTTTTACAAAGAGCCACATCAGTACGATATGGCTTTACTCGAAATACCAACCTATCTGCGCCGTCAGCCTTCTTTGCCCAGCCGGGCAGAAACGACTGTGTGCACAGAGTTCAACTAAGACGAGGAGAACATCATGAAAAACCAAGTAACACTCATAGGCTACGTTGGCGCTGAGCCAGAGACGCGAGCCTATCCATCAGGTGATTTAGTGACCAGTATTTCACTGGCCACTTCTGAGAAATGGCGCGACCGTCAATCCAATGAGCTTAAAGAGCATACGGAATGGCATCGGGTCGTTTTTCGAGATCGTGGTGGATTTAAGTTAGGGCTAAGGGCAAAAGATTTAATCCAAAAAGGAGCGAAGCTTTTTGTACAAGGGCCTCAGCGCACGCGCTCATGGGAGAAAGATGGTATTAAGCATCGATTGACCGAAGTGGACGCGGACGAGTTTCTGCTTCTTGATAGTGTGAACAAAGCATCTGAGCCATCAGCGGCGGATGATGCGAGCTCCCAAACTAATTGGGCACAAACTTATCCTGAACCAGATTTTTAACCGAGCAAAACCCTTTAACCCAGCCGGGAGTACTTTCCCGTCAGGGGCAGACTCCCACTTTGATTGTCGGAGTCCAAAATGGAAAAACCAAAGCTAATCCAACGCTTTGCTGAGCGCTTTAGTGTCGATCCAAACAAACTGTTCGATACCCTAAAAGCAACAGCATTCAAGCAACGTGACGGTAGTGCACCGACAAATGAGCAGATGATGGCGCTCTTGGTGGTTGCAGATCAGTACGGCTTGAACCCTTTCACCAAAGAGATTTTTGCGTTCCCTGATAAACAAGCTGGAATTATTCCAGTGGTAGGTGTCGATGGATGGTCTCGCATCATCAATCAACACGACCAGTTTGATGGCATGGAGTTTAAGACTTCAGAAAACAAAGTCTCACTGGATGGCGCGAAAGAATGCCCAGAATGGATGGAATGCATCATCTATCGGCGCGACCGTTCGCACCCAGTCAAAATCACTGAGTATCTGGATGAAGTCTATCGACCGCCTTTTGAAGGTAACGGCAAAAATGGCCCTTACCGTGTAGATGGTCCATGGCAGACGCACACTAAGCGAATGCTAAGACATAAATCCATGATCCAGTGTTCCCGCATTGCGTTTGGCTTTGTGGGAATTTTCGATCAAGACGAAGCGGAGCGAATTATCGAAGGCCAAGCAACACACGTTGTTGAGCCATCAGTGATTCCACCCGAGCAAGTTGATGATCGAACCCGAGGGCTTGTTTACAAGCTTATCGAGCGGGCAGAAGCTTCAAACGCTTGGAATAGTGCATTGGAATATGCCAATGAACATTTTCAGGGTGTTGAACTGACGTATGCGAAACAAGAAATATTTAATGCACAGCAACAAGCAGCCAAAGCGCTCACACAGCCTTTAGCTTCTTAGTGCCACGCATTCATTTTACTAACCCTGGCGGGATTATTCTCCCGTCAGGGGGAAGGTCTCGTCTTTTTTTGGAGATCTTCCATGACTAAATCAGCCTCACTTTTTCGCTTGGTATTGGTTGTTGCCCTTGTCTTAGGTTCGATTCAAGCCGGTAAAGCGGCAATTGATTCGGTTCAAGCAAGTGTTGTTCAGCACCAAACAGCGTTAGCACAAGCTGCAAAGTAACCACTTAACCCTGAAGGGGAGTTCTCTCCTTCGGGGGAGTCTCCCCTCAAAGGAGGCAATATGAAGGTTATCGACCTATCACAGCGTACTCCTGCATGGCACCAGTGGCGCATTGCAGGGGTTACGGCATCTGAAGCCCCAATTATTATGGGGCGTTCACCCTACAAAACACCTTGGCGATTATGGGCAGAAAAAACCGGATTCGTATTACCGGAAGACCTGTCGAATAATCCAAATGTGCTTCGCGGTATAAGGTTGGAGCCTCAAGCAAGGCGAGCATTTGAGAATGCGCATAATGACTTTCTTCTGCCGTTATGTGCAGAAGCCGATCATAACGCAATCTTTCGAGCCAGCTTTGATGGCATCAACGATGCGGGCGAACCCGTTGAACTGAAATGTCCTTGCCAGTCAGTTTTTGAGGATGTGCAAGCTCACCGAGAACAAAGCGAGGCGTACCAGTTGTATTGGGTGCAAGTACAGCATCAAATACTGGTCGCCAATAGCACGCGAGGTTGGTTGGTTTTCTATTTTGAGGATCAACTGATTGAGTTTGAAATACAACGAGACGCGGCGTTCTTAACTGAGTTGCAAGAAACAGCGCTTCAGTTTTGGGAGTTAGTACAGACCAAAAAAGAACCGTCAAAATGCCCTGAGCAAGATTGTTTTGTTCCCAAGGGTGAAGCCCAATACCGTTGGACATCGCTGTCTCGACGGTATTGCTCAGCACATGCCGAAGTGGTCCGACTGGAAAATCACATTAAATCTTTGAAAGAGGAAATGCGAGACGCCCAGTCAAAATTGGTCGCCATGATGGGTAACTACGCTCATGCCGACTATGCTGGGGTCAAACTCAGCCGCTACATGATGGCGGGCACGGTGGACTATAAGCAATTGGCCACCGATAAGTTAGGCGAGCTGGATGAACAGGTTTTAGCCGCTTACCGAAAAGCGCCACAAGAGCGGTTGCGTATCAGCACCAATAAGCCAGATCAGCCCGTTGAAACACCAATCAAAATCAGCTTTGAGCAAGAGAGCTTGGTTCTGCCAGGTGACTCGCCGAGCTCATTTTACTTTTAACGTTCACTTGGAGCCAATTTCGGCTCCTTTCTCATGCGCTTATATGGAGTGCATCAGAAAGCAGTTTCACTCGTAGCCAATGCTGGGTACGAATGATAGAGCGAGCTGAACTCTTACATACACAGCCATACCACAATCAACACACCACCCGACGGGGACTTCATTCCCTGTTGGGGCATGGGGCCTCGTTAAAACTAATGAGGTTTACCATGACAGAACAATCCCCATTTTTGGTTCAAGTGAATCAAGCGTTTAATGTCCCGGCTCCTGATGCTTTCGTTCTGGAAGGATATGGTACCGACACTACCCATCCAAACATTCCCGTTCGCAAGGACGAGTATGTTTTTAGAAAAGAAGACTTACGTGACGTATTGGCGTTCTTGTCTAACCCAGACAGTGACGGTTTGTATATTACAGGCCCCACTGGATGCGGTAAGACCTCGCTAATTTGTCAAGTTGCTTCTCGATTGAATTGGCCTGTTCAGCAAATTACTGCGCACGGTCGATTGGAGTTGTCCGATCTTATCGGTCACCACACACTGGTTAATGGCAACATGACCTTTGTGTATGGACCGCTGGCACTGGCTGTCAAGCATGGCCATTTGTTGATCATTAATGAAATGGATCTTGCTGAGCCTGCTGAACTGGCTGGACTCAATGACATTTTGGAAGGTGCCCCGTTGGTCATCGCACAAAATGGCGGTGAGATCATCATGCCACATACCAAGTTTCGTTTTATCGCTACCGGCAACAGTGCGGGCAGCGGTGACCAAACGGGCTTGTATCAAGGTGTTCTTCAACAGAATTTGGCTTTTCTTGATCGCTTTAGAATCATTGAAGCGACCTATGCAGAGCCATCTGTAGAGGAAGCCATTCTGGAGACCGTTGCGCCGGGCTTACCAGAAGTCTTTCGCCAAAAAATGGTGAAAGTGGCTGGTGACATTCGTCGTCTTTTTATTGGGGGCGCGGATGGCGGTGCAGAACTCAGTATCACCATGTCCACAAGGACCTTGGTGCGCTGGGCAAAGTTAACACTTGCTTTTAAAGGCGCTCCTAACGCAGTGGAGTATGCACTGGTTCGGTCTTTGACGGCTCGTGCTGAATTGGAGCAACGTGAAGCCATTCACCGTATTGCCGCTGATGTCTTCGGTGATCACTGGGAGGATTGATGATGGAAAAGTGCTTTGCTCTTTACCGTTACAGTCATTCTGATGGGACAGCCAAAGAATGGGCCATTTACGTTGGATCAGATAACCAGGAGATTGAAGTTCGATTTGGAAAAGCAGGTCAACTGTCGCAGCAGCGATTGATTGATTCGACTGATCCTAACGCTGAAGCAGACCGACGAATCAATGAGAAAATCAACAAGGGTTATCGACTTGTTGGACAAGTCGGCATTGATCATCAAGGGCGGCCATTTGAACTCTCAAATGCGCTAGATAGCGTCGTGTGTGCCAATAACGTCAGTTGGGAGTTTCGTACTCGCAAGGACGTCAATGGCCAAATATCGCTGGCGCAAAAAGCGTTGTTCGATATGGCAAAGCTGCTTGAAGCCTATGGCTTGGCTGTGATTGATGATAACCAGGTCAGGATTGGAGAATGGTCATTAGGGTTTTGCAAAAGCGGATTACCTAGTACCAATCAAATCAGCATGGTGTCAGGTGAAGGCGCTGGCATTGTTAATACTGATGATGGCCCGTGGCCATTGTTGCTGTTACTGGCCTTTAAGCGTCAATTACCACCACTATGTTCGCTCACAGTAGCGAGTCCTGAAGGGATAGAAGTATCCGACCAACTGAAGTTGGAAAAAGATGTATTGCGGTTGCTAGGCAGTGATTTAGAGCGGGTTCGCCCGATAGCTGAAGCACTGGACTTAATGCCTGTGAAAATCGATCTCAACCAATCGTCGCCTGATTCGCAAAATTACTATTTCTGATAGTGGTATTGCCATTAGCGCGTCAACTACTTTCACCCAAACGGGGGCCATTGCTCCTGTTGGGAGTGGTGCGTCCCCATCTCGTATGAGGATGCACTATGAGTATTCAAACCCTCGACAAACTTTTGATTTGTCACATCGACTGTTCCATCTGGAGCGGTAGAAAAAAACTAAGGCCTGAAGATTTCAGATTAGCCAATGGCAGCCAACTTCCACCGAAGGATGTTGCCAGCTTAGGGAGTAAAAAAATTTGCGACCCTGAGGCATTGGCGAACTTTGAACGGCTTAAGAAAGAAGCGCAGCGCTTGTGTGAGCAAGTCGGTGTGCGGTTTTTAGGTGGCTATGCCGTCCCTGAAGACCGAATTGATCAGATTGTTCCAGAGCTTGACCGGATCGGTCAGGAGTTTGCGCAGTGCAAGCAGTTGTTCTTGGACAACTATGATCAGGTGACGTTTGACTGGGTTGCAAAACACCCGGAATTTGCAGATGCAATCCGACGTGCATTATCACCCATCGAAGACGTGGAACAACGGCTTCAGTTCGATTATGCCATCTATCGAATGCAACCGGCTGACCAAGCTGGTGGCTTAGATGACAAGGTCAATGGCATGGGACACACCCTCTTTAGGGAGGTGGCTCGTGATGCCAACGAACTGTTTGAGCGTTCCGTTGCAGGTAAGAATCAAATCAGCCAGCGAGCCCTTAATCCTCTCAAACGGTTAAGAGACAAGTTGGATGGTTTGTCCTTCCTGGATCATCGAGTTCAGCCAATGGTTGAAGCGATGGACAATTTATTTGTTCGTCTGCCGAAGACCGGCCCTGTGACAGATAATCTCTATCACGAACTGATGGCGACCATTTTAATTTTGTCTGATCCAGACAAGATGAGAATGCACGGTGAAGGTCAATTGGATATCAGACAACTGATGCCCAAACCTGAACCTAAACCCGCACAGCCAGTATCTGCTCAAGCAGATAACTTACGTGCAATACCCCAACCAACCGTCAGACCAAACCTTGGTTCGACTGTACCAAACTCATTTTATTTCTAACGTCCTTGAGGGCATGTTGCCCTGAAGGGCGCATGTCCTCTGAACTATGTAAGAGGAAATTATGCAATCAACCATCCATAACCCCAGCCAACTGAACCAGTTTGAAGCACATTTTAGTGGTGTGACTGATGCGGTTGAAAGTGAATCGATACCAGAAGTGGTGTGTTGTCGAACGTTAGTACAACGGTCGTACCCAACACATAGTGTCGTAATCCCCAAGAACCCTTTGCTGATCGCAGATGCGGACGCACATGGAGCTTGGGTAACGGCCATGGTATTTGTTCCAAACATGGTATTGCAGCAAACCGCTTATGAGCGGGCCTGGCTGCAATATCAACACGAGGTGTCTACTCAGTTACAAGACCAGTACGGTCTGACATTGGATGACATCCTGAGTTTAGACCAGCTTAAAACGTCATTTGAGCAGCACGAGAGTCCAGCCCAATTGGTGGCTTGGTTAGGTCAAAAATACGACCTGGATAAGCTAAAAGCACAGGTTTAAACACTTACATTCCCAGCGGGGAAACGCTCCCGCTGAGGGAGTATTCCCCCTAATGATTAGGAGACTCCCATGAATCATCCATTAAAAAACGCATTGCCAATCGTTGCCGCCGCTTATGGCGAAAAGTTTGGTGTGAAGGTGCTTATTCAAGGACAAGATGCGTTTACCGATGGTGAGCGGATTGTGATCCCAACAGCAAACCCAGACGACCCACACTATCAACAGATAGCTTGGGGTTATCTGGCTCATGAAGCGGCGCATATTCGGCATACCAATTTTGACATGGTGCAGAAGGCGTCGTCCAAGCCGATCCGTAAAGCACTTCTCAATATCATTGAGGACGTTCGCATTGAAAACGAATTGGCAAAGGATTACCCCGGAATCCGGCGCAGTATTTCGCAAGTGATTGAGTACATGGTGGGCACACAGCAAATGTGTGTACCTGAACAGCCTGAGCCTGCATCTAACTTGCAAGCATGGTTGTTGTTTCGCTTGAGATGCCATTTTCTGGGTCAGGAATCGCTGACGCCTTTGTATCAAGCTGTTGATGAAAGAGTGAGACAACTCTTTCCTGCCGCAGCGATGAGCCGGTTAAGCGCCATGCTGACAGCAGTGCCTAGCTTAGGCTCTACAGGTGAAGTGCTGAAACTTGTCGATGCCATTGTTGCCATGTTGGAGGAAGAATCTCGTCCACCACAGGATGAGTCGGATGCTGATAGCGGTAATGACATTGGACAAGATGCGAGTAATGACAGCAATAACAGTAGTGGTAGTCAAACCCCGGAAACAGACTCGTCTGCAACAGGGGATGCTGCTGAAACCGGGGATTCAGATAACTCTGATCAAGCTGACAATTTGCGACAAGCCTTAGAGGCCAGTGCCGCTCAGTTTGAACCCGATACCTTTGCACAAGTGGCAGAAGTGTTGTCGGAACAAGCTGAAGGACATCAGGGCGTCACTCCACTCAGTTTGCCCCAAGCAGAGCAAGCTATGTTGGGTGATGAGGACATTTTGACTTTATCGGCTTCCGAGTCCGCTCAAATTCGAGCCCGACTTAGGGGCATGGTTCAGTCCAGTCAGGACAGTCGGAATCATGCCAAACGGCACGGTCTTCGAGTGGCAACCCATCGTCTTGCCGCTTCCCAAGCAGGTGAGTCGAGATTGTTTATTCAAAGGCAGCCTCGCATTGCGCCCAATGCTGCTGTGCACTTGCTTGTCGATATATCGGGCTCAATGGGTAAACCCATTGGCGAAGGTAATCGCAAGTACTTTCATGTTGCCAATGAAGCTGCTTTGGCTTTGGCCATGGCATTGGAAGGTATACCCGGTGTTGTACCTGCGGTCAGTTATTTTCCAGGTATTCATCAGGAAGTATCTATCGCGTTATTGCCCAAGCAATCGCTTCGACATCGGGCCGCGTGTTTTGACCAAAAACCACGAGGTTGTACGCCTATGGCACAAGCTATGTGGTTTGCGGCAAACAGTTTGTTAGCGCAAAAACAGAAGCGAAAGCTAATGATAGTGCTAACCGATGGTGACCCAGATGACTGGGCTGCTACGCATGACATTGTTGACCGTTGCAGACGAAGTGGCTTTGAGCTGCTGGGGATCGGGATTCAAACACGCAGTGTTGAGAAATTCTTTCCTCAAAGCATCGTGATTAACGACGTCAAAGATCTGAAGCGTGAGTTATTCGAAGTAACACAACAACTGTTAGTTCAGTAACCACATCAACTTTACCACCCTGCGGGGACGATTCCGTCCCCGTCAGGGTATGGGTTCGTCTCCGCTTTTTTTTGGAGACTCCTATGAAAAACAGAAAGTTCTTAGCTGGCGAAGAAGCCGGTACTTATATCGTTCCTGAGCAAGTGACCGAAGCGGATATCTTAGATATGGCGCTTAAGCTTGCCCGTGGTCGCTTGACTAAAGGTCGCAAAATTGAACAGCCATCATCGGCGTTCTCATACCTGCAAACACTGATGCACGAGTATGAGCACGAAGTCTTTGGCGTACTATTTCTTGATACAAAGCATCGCGTTATTCGATTTGAAGAGCTATTCAAAGGCACTTTAGATGCGGCGAGCGTGTATCCAAGGGAAGTAACAAAGCGTGCGCTAGAGCTTAATGCGGCAGCAGTGATACTGGTTCATAACCATCCATCGGGTGATCCTGAACCCAGTGAAGCTGATAAACGCATCACTCATCGACTCCGTGACGCCTTGTCACTTGTTGATGTTCGAACGCTTGACCATGTCGTGGTCGCATCCGAGGGCTGCGTTTCGCTTGCCGAACGCGGTTATCTTTGATGAATGGGCGCATTGCCCATTCTCCTTCATCACAAAAGCAGTCCTATCAACACACGTCATCACAGCTCGAATTTCTATTTGAGTTTGATGATGCCCCATTTACTTGGTCTGACACGGAAATCTGGCAGTTACGCGAAGGCATTCTATTGGATGCGATCCGCGTATTGCTGGACGGTCGTGTCAGTACTCGATTGCGAAAGGATGTGTTGTCGTGGATTCAAAATGACGAATTAACGCCATTTTGCTTTCGTGTTTGCGCAATGGCTGCGGTTGTCGATCCTGATGTGCTTCGTGATTCCATCATGTGGCTATTAAGACGACACGGTATCCAGCTTGACTAACGATCCTGTATTAACCGAACGGCTAATGCAGGACCCAAGCTGACTTTTACCACTAGTGGTAGGAGTCGGCATTTTACTTAAGGAGGTTATATGGCGTTACCTTTACAGATTGACACAGTAAGGCCATATCTTAATGGCCAATGGCTTCAGGTATTGGCGGCATTGGTGCCAGAACTTGATGCCGCTATTGCTCGAAAAGGCCGTCATGTGGCTTGTCCTGTTCATGGCGGTCGTGATGGCTTTAGGCTGTTCAAAGATGCTGAATATACCGGAGGTGGCGTTTGTAACACCTGCGGTATCTTTCATGATGGCTTTGAACTGTTGTCTTGGATTAATGGATGGAACTTTGCTCAGTCTATTGAAGCAATCGGCCAAGTTCTAGGTATTCAACCCGGACAAGTACCAACTCGGGCAGTACCGAGTAACGCTGTTGACTGGAAGACTAAAAAGCAGGACGAGGACAAAGCGATTATCCATCGCTTGAATCGAACCTGGGGAGAAACGTTATCCCTTGCAGATACTCGTGCGCAACCGGTTTGGAACTACTTGCATCGTCGTGGCATTGTTACGCGGCTTCGTCCTGAATGGGATTCGGTGCTGAGGATTCATCCAAACTTGCCTTACCATGATGAAGATGGTCTGTTTATCGATAGCTACCCAGCGCTGCTAGGTAAAATCGTTACTCAGCAAGGGCGTTCGGCCACGTTTCATCGGATCTACCTAAGTGAAAATGGATTCAAAGCGCCGGTTGAAAAGCCTAAAAAGATGATGCCGATACCAAGTGACAGAACAATCACTGGCGGTGCCATTCCGATTGGTGAGCCTGGTGAGGTACTAGGTGTTTCTGAAGGGATAGAGACAGCTTTAGCGGTTACCAGAGCAACGGGACAAACATGTTGGTCGGTTGTGAATGCAACGCTACTGGCTAGGTTTGAACCACCAAGTAATGTGAAAATGCTGTACATCTGGGCAGATCACGATCTCTCTGAGACCGGCCTGAATGCAGCGAATGAACTCAAGAAAAAAGCCTGGCAGAAAGGCGTTCTGACCCAAGTCCTGATCCCCCCGATACCAACGTCACTTGGCGTGAAAAGTTGGGATTGGAATGATGTGCTGAATGTTTACGGTGCCATGGGCTTTCCGAAAGTTCATATTTGATCCAAGGGGCTTCGGCCCAATGCCAGTCAGTTAAGCTGACTGGCATTTCTTTTTTTATGTGGGTACTTTGATGGCTTAGGCTTTATCGGTCTTGGGTATCGCCTATCTTCTCTTCTTGGTGGCAGTTTAAATAGTCTCAGCGTACCTAACAGATGCTCCCAGTGAATTGGAATATTACCGGGGCTCATAATTGATATTGATGAAAAGTATTGAATA
>NZ_JBECOT010000082.1:0-13991 GCF_040104395.1 Pseudoalteromonas sp. BZA4 | reverse complement strand
ATCAACTGCTTGTAACTCATGGTAAATGCTTCTGTTTGTTTGGCGACGATAGAGTACCACCAACAGGCAGTTGATCTCTTCTCACCGTTTAACCATGAGTGGTGCACTTATTATCTGAATTCGGGCAACATGTATTGCCTAAAGGGTTTATGCGCATTCGCCACTACGGTTTTTTAGCTAATGCGTGTCGCAAGCGAAAGTTAGCGTTAATAAAGGCTCAATCAACACACAAATGCAAACTAGTGCAGGCAAAGCCAGAAACAGAATCATTGGTACCGCATTGGTTTTGTCAGTCATGCAAGGTGGGTATTTTACGATTTATTGGTGTGATGAATTCAGATACGCCAACAAATGAAATAGTGCGAACGAGTTAGCAGCCTTGCTTGCTGCTTAAAATCAATGAGTTAACCTGCTTAATTGCTCAGGCTAACGACCTCTGTGTGCGTAAAAATATAATTGCTTCTTAAGGCAAATTTAGGTGTAATGGAAGCATAATAAACGCTGAGTAAAGCAGGGATAGCTTAGATGCGATAGGCTCGCCAGTAACGTTGGCTTGATATCGCTTAGGCCAGAAAAAGCAAATTCCCATAGCATAAACAACACCAACTCTGACACACCGAGCAGGTAGCGGCTCAGTCCAACAAGCGATTATGCAACACAAACTGCGTGTCGCATAAATACTAAAATGTTATGTGACTCAAGGATGACGAAGAATGCATTTGCCTTTAAAAGATTTGGAAAAGGAACATTCAATACCGGAAGTATGGAAAGACTCCATTTGCAAAGTGGTTATTCAATTAACCAAAGATAATTTCGAACTCCACAATGTCTCGGAATACATCACTCTTCAATCTAGTGATTTGGCCGAGTTTAATAGAGAAAATGTTCTTGAATATGGTTGTTGTCTAAAGGCGTTATCTACTGAATGTTGGGAACGTTCATGCTATCAATGGCAAGGTGATTATTGGGATTTAATCATCGATTTATGTACTGTAGAAGAAGGCGTTAGTGATCTCGTTCTGAAAGGTCGAATTTATCCCATAGTTTCAGGCTACAAATATGAGTTTGGCATGGTATATGTTCCGTAGTTTTATTAGGCCGTCACATAACAAACGCATTAACACTCGCTTTGCTCGCTAGGGACAAATACACGTAGGCTCCCCTCGCGTTGCTCGGTAGTTTAGCCTACGTATATTTGCCCGTTATGCGGGCGTTACTGATTAAATACTCTAACGTGTTTTTGTCCAGAAGAGAGTTACAAGAGTATGATACTTTAATATTCAGTTGTAGCTTGATTTGGACTTGATAGTAGCTTTTAGTATGAATCTTTATTCCTCTCCTACACTAACTCGCACTGGTTAGCTGAAGCCATAGTCATGAACTCATCAACTATCGTGCTTAGCTGGGGAAACCTAGTTTTGACCTCGTATAAGTACATCAAAAGCTTTTGATTGTTGGTTTCGCAATTCAGATAAAAAGGTATGGTTATTAAGTAGTCAGCAAGTGCTGGTGGTATGATTTCAACATGATCGGCATTGTTACGAAGCTCGAAAAACTCTAAGTCACTAACAGCAGAAATGTTAAGCTCATCTAGTTCATCACTTTTGCTCTTAACATACTCAATATCTGCCTTCATTGCCCAAAAAGGTACCCAAGCTGAGTTGCTGAAGTTATTTATAAGTTTTTTATAATCACATTTTTCAGTCAGGCTACAATCTAAGAATTCTACATTAGCTTCGTTGATGTCATAATGTAATGATTTTAGAGACTCAAAACTGTCTTTTATGACACCAGTCTCTTCAGTAGAGGCAAACTTTATACGATGAAGCCAATATAAAACTAAACCATCAGCATGCTCGCTGCTTAAACTTTTAAGGTTTATTCCAGCATAACTCTCAACAGGAATAAATCGGCCGTTCCAAGTAACCGGTTCAGAGAACAGAAATGTACCTTGGTTAAGCTTGTCACTAAAGTGATCGATAATAGTTGAGTAGTCAAAAGTTGACTCTACACTAGAGTTGTCAGCGGGATGACGTATTTGCAAATAAACTATTGATAAAATAGAGCAAAGTAAAATGACAATGATAAACCACTTTGAGTTTTGATGTTTTGAGTATTTATTCAGGTTTGTAAACATAACAGCCTCCATATATATGCTTAATAATGTACAGGTATACGCAACATATAGAGGCAAAAAAAGCCTAATATTTTTAAAAAATTACTTTTTATCTAAACTCACCGAGAAAACCCCGTGATCAGAACAAAGTGATGTCGCGGGGATGAATAGGTGTCACCCCTGCTCTTGGATATATTTTCGTATAGTCTCTGCGCTTGCATTCCCTACAGAACACACAAAGTACCCATCTGACCAAAATGTTTTCTCTTTCCAAAATTGGTTTTTCAGATAAGGAAATGATTTCCAGATTTTAGCGGTTGTGGCTTGCTTAATCCTCCTTGCGTGCTGGCCTACTGAATATCGAGTGCCGATTGTAATCAGCATATGAATGTGATCTTTGTCTATCTCAACCTCTTCGATCCTAAAGTCAGATGATAGAGAAACATCGAAAACCGTTTTCTTTACAAACTCACCCAGCCTTCCGTTTAGCAGGGGTTTTCTGTACTTAACCTCCAAAATTAAATGAAGCGCAATTAGATATTTGTAGTGAGATTTAGTTTCATAATCCATCTTGACAACTAGGCCTTATACAGTAGTCTATACAGTATATGAAAAAGACGCTCAGATACAACTACAGGCTAAACCCTAGGCCAGAACAAGAAGTTAAGCTCATTGAGTTTGGTGCGACAGCGCGTGGCATTTGGAATCTGTTGTTGTCTGAAAATATGCGTCGATATGAATACGATAAAACATTCCTGTTTTACAAAGATATGGCTTCTCTCCTCAAGGAAATTAAGCCATTCGAGGAATTTAGCTGGATTAAAGCCTTTGATTCTGCTGCTCAGCAGGTTGCTCGCGACTTGGAAACAGCGATGAAGAATGCATTTTCTAAAGGTCGTTTGCAGCATTTTCCAAAGCACAAAGTTTCCTACAAAAGGAAGCGGCTTCACAATGATAGCTTCCGAGCGGTCAATAATTCCAACTGTATTCGAATTGAAAATGACGCTATAAGCATCCCAAAGGTCGGCAAAGTGCCAATCGTTTTGCATCGTGGGCTTGCGAGCAAAATTAAGACCGTAACTATTCAATATCGTCACGGAAAGTGGGGATGCAGCATCACACAGGAAGTAGAGTGTAAAACGGCTAAACAGGTTTTGGAAAAGATCACTGGTTTTGATATCAACTCAAAGCAAACGGTTGTTGGTTCGAACGGATTTGTGGCCGATAATCCGAAGTTTTTAAAACAGTCAAAAGAGAAGCTAAATCAATTGCAACGCCAGCTTGCGCGTCGAACCAAAGGCTCAAATCGTTGGCACAAAACTAAACAACGCATCAATAAGCTACACGGTAAAATCTCAAGGCAAAGGCTCGACTTTGCGCACAAAATTTCACGACAGATAATCAATGAAACTGATATAGCGTGTTTTGAAAATTGGGTAAGCGGATTAAATGGTTGATCTTACCTTTGCATGAGAGTGAGACAGACCGGCATCTCATCGGATTATCTGGTTGATGCTTCACCTACTGCTGGTGCATGTTTCCTTCGCTAATTCCAGCAAGAACCCCACACGCCTCAACTTCCCGGTCATCGTTGCAACTCGCTCTCAGTGAAACGAGTTGTTTCTCAAGCGCTTGCAGAGCGGTTATCTGCGACCGCACATGAGAGATGTGATCATCGAGCAAGGCGTTGACGGCGGTACAAGGCTGATGAGGGTCGTCCTGATAGCTCTGTAGTTCGTGAATCTCAGCCAGTGACAGGCCCAGGATTCTGCAGCGACGGATGAAGGCCAGCCCCTCACCATGCTTCTCGGTATAGACACGGTAACCGTTGTCCTGCCGATCAGGCGGCGGCAACAAGCCCTGCTGTTCATAGAAGCGGATCGTCTGTGTTTCGACCCCTACCAACTGCGCCAACTGACCAATGCGCATCAGCCTCCTCCCCAACGGATTATTTACTCTATTGACCTTATAGTAGCTTTATAGTTTAAAATGGTACCACAACATTGTTCAAGTGGAGTCGTATCATGAGCAAATCCTGTGGTGGCGCCTGTGGCGCTGATGCAACGTCCGCAGCGGATACCGATATACAGGCCTCCTCCGAGGCGCCAGGGAGATGGGTCAGTGTTTATGCCGTGCCGAAGATGGACTGTCCATCAGAAGAACGAATGATTCGCCTAGCCCTGAACGGCTTTGAGGAGATTCGGGCGCTGTCCTTCGACTTGTCGAACCGCCGGCTGAAGGTCGTGCATGACGGCGAGGTCGAGCCCGTCACCTCGAAACTGAAGACCTTGGGGCTAGGCGCCTCGCTTCAGGAAACCGTCGCTGCAAATCCGGAGACCATCAAGGCCGCCGAGTTTTCGGCAGCTTCTGCTAAGCAAGAATCCGGGACCCTGCGCTGGTTGCTCGGCATCAATGCACTTCTGTTCGTGGTGGAAATGACTGCCGGTCTGATCGCCCGGTCCACCGGCCTGATTGGAGAATCCCTGGACAATTTTGCCGATGCGGCGGTGTACGGGCTTGCCCTTTATGCGGTTGGACATAGCGTGAAAATGCAGGTACGTGCCGCGCATCTTGCTGGTGTACTGCAACTGATCTTGGCTGTGGGCGTACTCATAGAGGTGGTGAGACGCTTTGTATTCGGTAGTGAGCCTGAATCGCTGGTGATGATGGCTATCGCATTCGTCGCATTGATTGCCAATACCAGTTGTCTGCTGCTCATATCCAAACATCGGGAGGGCGGGGCGCACATGAAGGCAAGCTGGATATTCTCGGCCAACGACGTGGTGATCAACCTGGGGGTCATCACCGCCGGCGCTCTGGTCGCGTGGACCGGGTCCAATTATCCGGATCTGATTATCGGCACCATCGCGGGGGTAATTGTACTTAACGGTGCTAGACGCATTCTGGCGCTCAAGGATTAAGCAATGTCCATTTTTGGCAAACATCTGTCACCGTACGCTCTGTTGTCCATCTCCGGCCTGCTGGCAGCGTCTGATCAGGCCGTAAAATGGCTGGTGCAACAATCAATGGCATATGGCGAGTCTATTTCAGTGACCTCATTCTTTAACTGGGTACACGTATGGAATACCGGTGCCGCATTCAGTCTTTTTGCGAATGGTGGAGGCTGGCAGCGCTACTTTTTTATCGGAATCGCGGTAGTGGTCTCGATTTTTCTGATCAAGCTGATCCTTGAAAATCGTCATAAAGGAGAAGCCATCGCTTACAGTCTTATCCTCGGTGGCGCCATGGGCAACCTGATTGACCGGGTCTTTCGCGGCTATGTTGTGGATTCCTTTGATTTCTATTGGCGAGACTGGCATTGGCCGGCCTTCAACCTGGCTGATATTGCAATTGTCCTCGGTGCCTTACTTTTAGTTTCCAGCAGCTTGTTGGGTAAAAAAGCAAACACCAATGCCGAGTCGGATGGATCTGACTGACACCTACGCCTATACAACACCATGACCGAACTTCCCGACAACATCCTTCACCTGCCGCAATACCAAGTACTGGGCTGCAAATCAACCGACGACGAAATGCACTTCCAGGTGGACGTGCCCGATCCCATCGCCTGCGAGGAATGCGGCGTGCAGGGTGAGTTCGTACGGTTCGGCAAGCGTGACGTTCCCTATCGTGATCTGCCCATCCACGGCAAGCGGGTCACTCTCTGGGTGGTCCGCCGCCGATACACCTGCCGGGCCTGCAAGACAACATTCAGGCCCCAGCTACCGGAGATGGTGGACGGATTCCGTATGACACTGCGGCTGCATGAGTACGTGGAGAAGGAATCCTTCAACCACCCCTACACCTTTGTGGCGGCACAGACCGGCCTGGACGAGAAGACGGTGCGCGACATCTTCAACGCCCGCGCCGAGTTCCTGGGGCACTGGCACCGCTTCGAGACGCCCCGCATCCTGGGCATTGACGAGCTATACCTGAACAAGCGCTACCGCTGCATTCTGACCAACATTGAGGAGCGAACCCTGCTCGACCTGCTGGCCACCCGCCGCCAGGACGTGGTGACCAACTACCTGATGAAGCTGAAAGACCGGCAGAAGGTCGAGATCGTCAGCATGGACATGTGGAACCCCTACCGGGCAGCGGTCAAGGCTGTGCTGCCCCAGGCCCGTATCGTGGTCGATAAGTTCCATGTGGTGCGCATGGCCAACGATGCCCTAGAGAGAGTGCGCAAGGGCCTCAGAAAGGAGCTGAAACCGTCCCAGAGTCGGACTCAAGGGAGACCGGAAAATCCTGCTGAAACGCGCTCACGAAGTCTCAGACCGGGAGCGCCTCATCATGGAGACCTGGACAGGCGCGTTCCCGCAACTGCTGGCCGCCTACGAGCACAAGGAGCGCTTCTACGGCATCTGGGACGCCACCACACGGCTCCAGGCAGAAGCCGCCCTGGACGAGTGGATAGCCACCATCCCGAAGGGCCAAAAGGAAGTCTGGAGCGATCTGGTCAGGGCAGTGGGAAACTGGCGCGAAGAGACCATGACCTACTTCGAGACGGACATGCCCGTCACCAACGCTTACACGGAGTCCATCAACCGACTGGCCAAGGACAAGAACCGTGAAGGGCGCGGTTACTCCTTCGAGGTGATGCGGGCACGAATGCTCTACACCACGAAGTACAAGAAGAAGGCACCGACTGCGAAGGTCTCTCCTTTCTACAAGAAAACCATCGGTTACAGACTGCCGGACTTCGCAGAGGAACTCAACTACGGAGTCGATCTATCAACCATCTGAGGGTGGTATCAGATTGATGGGGTGAAGGTGCCCCATCAACCATTAAATCCGTATACCCTGAAAATTTAAACGTAAAAGCGATGCAAAAGTTCAATGGCAGCATGGTTGCCGATAACGTAATGGGGCTGATAACTCAGCTTTCAAAATACAAAGCTGAGTTAGAGGGTAAGTTGTATCACGAAATTGGTCGATTTGAGAAGTCCACAGGGATCTGCTCAGAGTGCGGCCAAAACCATGTTTTAACATTGAACGATAGGTATTTCACTTGTGTAGCTTGCGGAACGCATCAAAACCGTGATCTATCGTCGGCTAAGAGCATAGAAAAGACAGGTGAATTAGATTTAATTGCGGCTGGCATCGTCGCAAGGGTAGCACCCGTATCTCAGGAGAAACAATCCGTTAAAACGAAAGTCTTCGAATTATCGAAGTTGGATTTTGGATCTGAGAAAAAAGAAGCAGCCTAGCCGTTAAGCTAGACTGTAGAAGCCCAGTGATCAGAGCGAAGCGATGTCGCTGGGTAGTTCACTTTGAGGTTGCTCAGCTTTTCGTAGCTCTACCTCTTTTTTGATCTCAAGCTCTTTAAGCTCAACATCACGCTGGTGAGTGGCTTGAATTGCTTTTTGTTCATCGCTCTTTCTATTCTGCAGTCGCTTTTCAAGTTCATCGAATGCAACAGACATTTTCTCTTCTACTGTTTTAGCACGCAAAGACTGTATTGCTCGGTTATATTCTTCATAAGGCATTTTTACAAGAACATATGCATTTGCTACTCCATCAACATTATACAATTCACGCTTTACTCTCTGCGCACCGGCAACACTAACTTCTTCGACAATTGAATCAATAAGCATATTAATTTGAGTCTCAAGGTTTGAATCTAGAGTCTGGTTTTCATATGAACGCTCTTGGCCAGAGATAAGCTGTTTAAAGCTCTTTGCTACATCAAATTTAGCTCTGAGCTCGGCTGCTTTTAATGCAAAAGGAGGTTTGTTTGATGAACCGAATCCAACGCCAAATACACCTGTTGAGTCAGATTGTGGTACATCTAAGTACCAATCTGGAATACTATTAATGAGTTGGTCCATTTTCTCGGTTTTTTTATCAACTTGCTTTTGGTGAGCAACTTCTATCTGTTCAATTTTTTCATGAATACCGTTACTAGAACATGCTGAAACTGTTAGTACAGTGATCGCGATTAATAGGTGACGTTTTAAAGTTTTCATGCATTTCTCCAAATTTGAATTTCAAAAGTAACGATACAGGATGTTTAAAAACGCGCATTTTTGAAAAAATTTAAATTTGATAAATCAGCAGGACAGCATTTAAGATTCGTATAACCCCCAAATTTGAGAGGGTTAATGAAGAAACTAAAGGATTTTTGCATGAACAAATTCGCCATATTGTTTGGGTTGTCATTTATTTTGCCCAGTAAAGTAATCGCTGTAACTGGTGGAGGAGATCAAGGCGGCCCAGCATATGAAAGTTGGCAAGGGTTGATTATTAAAGATGAAAATCGTTGCTCTGCGTATGATAAAAAGGCGGATTATGAGTATGACCAGAATGTAGAAGATGCCATTGTTGCAAGTATGAATGGGCAAGTTTATGGACCATATACAGGTAGCTATTTTGAATCAGATTCCGAAACCGATATAGAACACATTGTTGCCACTTCTGAGGCTCATGACTCAGGCTTGTGCTCAGCTCCTGTCAGTATAAGAAAAGCCTTCGCCTCTGACTTACTGAATTTAACGCTTGCTTCACCTAAAGTTAATCGATGTAGTAAAACAGGTAAGTGCGGCTTTGATGCCGGTGAGTGGTTGCCAGAAAAAAATAAATGCTGGTTCGTAAATCGCATTGTTCAAGTTAAGCAAAAATATAAATTGAGTATAGATTTAAATGAATATCACGCATTAAGCTCTGTACTGATGAACTGTACTAGTACGGATATGGTATACCACAGCAAAGTTAAATCTTTGCAGCCTACTACTTATGATACGTCCTATCCAACTGGTGCCTTGTCAATTTATGATGATAACCAAAATGGTAAAATTAGCTGCAAAGAAGCAAGAAACCATAAAATAACGCCTGTCTATAGTGGTCACCCAGCCTATCCGTATATGAATGATCGCGATGGCGATGGAGTTGTTTGTAGATGATATTGTAGTCTAAGAAAGGCGGTATATTTTTTCAAAACACACTTGTACAGCCCTTCTTAACTAAAAGCGCGATAGAAAGAATAAATACGAGGGATAGATGATATTAGAATTTTAAAAACTCATAATGTTTAAAATTTTAAAAATTGATCGTAGAATTGAAAGATATGTGTCAGACACGTTAAACAAATGTCCCAAGATAAATACGTATCAATTACAGAAGCAGCAAGATATGCTCGAGAGAAAAAGTTATCTTCAATTAAAGAGTGGCTTGAGGCCAGTGAAGGTGATGAATTTCCAGAGTCTATGCCTAAGCGCCCACCTAATGTATATGGCTGTAAATGGTCAGAAGTTTTAGCTCCAAAAAATTCACCTGGTTGTGGTCGGTTCGTTGAGTTTCATGAAGCTTGTCGAATAGCTCGTACACTGGGTGTTGAGACGATGACACAATTTAGGGAGCTGAGTAAAGAGGGGGGTAGGCCTGCTAATATACCATCAAATCCAAACCTTCATTACAAAAGTGAATGGAAAGGTTGGGTTCATTTCTTAACTGGAAAAACTGAGTAAAGATTTCAGCTATTATTAACCTTCAATCTTTTTTGAAAACTGTATTAGCATTGTGACAGCCGAAAGCATTATATGCTTAGCATTACATCCCCTCAAAAATAATTACTACCGAAAAGACAGTGTAACTGCGAAAGGATAAATGCTCCTTAACCTTTAATGGCTATTCTGTCTCTTAAGTTACCCTTTCACTTAACAACGTTTATATATTGGTGGCACTTTTTATAAAAATCACTTTTTTTAGGTAAATTTCATTTTCCAAGCTGCTTTAATTAATAAATTAACTTCAGTGGAGATCAAAATGATTTTGCATAGGTTTTTACTATTTCTATTTGTTTTTTCCCCCTTTGCAGCGTTATCAGGACAAGAGGTGACTGTTAATACAGTAAATACACTCTCATCTAATCAACTATTAAAAAGCAGATTTAATGAACCACTCTCTATTATTCGTATACCACCCCTTTATACGGCTGAAGGTAACGTAGCTTATGGAGAGCAAGAAGTAAGCTTTAAGCTCCATGATACTGCCCCAAATGCTGTGATTGTGAATGAGCAAAAAGTAGTTAAGGGGCAGACTATAGACTTTTTGAAAGAGGTTAATGCCGATGGGGGTTTGGATATACCAATATACCCAGCTGCCACCGGCTATACTGGTGAAGCGCATTACACTATAACAGTAAGTGTAAAAGGAGCTAGCTGCCCTGAAGATTATTTATTTTCCGATGGTATGTGCTCAAAAACGCTTATAATTGATGCTACAAACATCTGTCCTACTGGTTATGACTATTTGAAGACAGAAGATAAATGTGTCAAAGAGCTTAATGAACCGGCATTAGTTACTGCTCAGAAGGTTCTGAGAATTTAGATGGCGTTTGCATTACATCAACTGTTACAAATCCAATCGTATCTTGCCCTGGTGTATGGTCTGAAAAGTACAAGGTGTGCTTTTCAAAGGTGCAGGATTACCCTGGGGAGGCTTATTGTGCTCATGATGAACGAGTGTATCTAATCGAAGATACAGAGAATAAAAAGCCTAACCATGAAAGCATATGTGTTTCTCATGGCCTGCTTGATACTAATGATGCCGAGTATGAACCTTGCACAGCAGGATATACCTTACATAAGTGGGGGGAAGGTGAGTGCACTGACTCAAGAGCTTACTCTGTTGATGTGGAAACCGCGAAACCTTCGGTTGATTGGTGTGAGGGAGATGGGCTTGAGTATTATGATAATCAGAATTATCTATGCATTTTTAAGAACCCATATATGTATAAAGCTAATGTCCGTTATGAGTGTGTGGTGGGCGAATACATTGATGGAAATTGCGTTAACCCTTCAAACTACCAAGAACCCAGCTATATGTGTGAGCATGGTGGAGCATATCAGGAAATTAGCTGGGATCTTGATGGAAACCCCCAGTTAAATGTGTGTGTAAATAGAGAGCAGATAGATGGAGACTCAATATACTCATGCCCTGAAAATGCGGAGCTGAACGGAAATAAATGTATTGCCATTACTGAGTCTGAACCAGCCTATAGTTGCCCTGATGATTATGTTTTTTTAGATCAATCTTGCAAGTTGACTCAGACCGCTCATAGCCAAAAGGCTTGTCCAACTGGATGGCAGTTGCATGGTGATAGCTGCATGACTGTAGAATCTTTCGCGCCTTAACTTTTTATGCGGGTCCGAGAACCCGCAAATCTTATATTCAGTTATAAAAATTCACTAAAGTTTCCCTGAATTATCTGTCAAAAATAGTTTTTTTTCAGGCATTTCTAAAATCCATTTCAAGTAAATTAATAAGCTCAACTTAATAGATTTTCAAATTTGGACCAAATTCAAAAAGGAATTCTATTTAGAATAACAACTTACTTTGGGTTCTAAAATGCTATTTCGTAAACTATTACTACTGGCCTTGGTATATATATCTTTCAGCACTAAAGCTGAAACCACAGTAAATGTTGAACCTGTAAACACCCTGTCTTCTAAAAGCTTACTAAGTAGTAAAGCTGATGAGCCGTTTACAATAATAAAGGTACCAACATTGTACACCTTGGACGGAAATAAGGCTTTTGGTGAACAGCAGATCACATTTAAGTTACATAGTGACGCACCAAGCTCTGTTGTTGTAAATGGAATTACTGTAACAAAAGGGCAAACTGTTCAATTTGACAAGGCTATTAACTCAGCTGGCGGACTAGATATTCCAATTTACCCAGGGGTAGTTGGATCATCAGGAGCTGCAAATTATACCATCACTCTAAGTGTCAAAGGGGCAACATGTCCTGAAGGTTACATTTTATCTGGCGGAATGTGTTACAGAACAACGACTCAACCAGCAATTAAAGTATGTCCATCAGGTTATTTGTACAGTCTCAGTTCGGGAGATTGTTCTAAAACATATACAGTAGACGCCACTAAGAATTGCCCTGCAGGTACGACGTATTCAAATGGTGTATGTATGGGTTCATCGAGCTCGCCTGCTAGCTCATCTTGCCCCGCTGGATATACGCGCTCAGGAAGTAGTTGTTATAAAGACACTCAAATTGATGCAACTAAAAATTGCCCAGTTGGTACCACGTACTCAAATGGTTTATGTCTAGGTTCATCGAGCTCGCCTGCAAGTTCATCATGCCCTGCTGGATATACGCGTTCCGGTAATAGTTGTTATAAAGATGTTCAAATTGATGCATCTAAGAGTTGCCCTTCTGGATATTCGAATACTGGTTCTGGTTGTGTGAAAAATGAATATGGTACTCCAGCGTACTCGTGTCCATCAGGTTATACATTAAATGGAACTAAGTGTGAAAGAAAAGAATATGCCTTCAAAGTATACGTATGTCCGGCAGGTCAGACTGCTTCACCGGATGTAACGTCATACCCAATGAAATATTATTGTTACTCCAACGGTGTCAGCATGGGTGAAACAACAACTAAAAGTTGCCCTGCAGGATATGTAAGCGACACAAGTCGATATCCATTCGAATGTTCGGCTACTGCATCAGTGGCATCAGTTGCCTCTTGTCCAAGTGGATATACTTCTAGTGGCTCTAACTGTGTTAAATCAACAACAGTTTCATATAATTACTCTTGTCCATCACAATACAGTTTATCAGGGTCGAAGTGTAACAAGAGAGATAATGCGAATTTAGTTTACTCATGTCCGGCTGATGGTAAATTAAATGGTACTAGCTGTGTTAGCTCCACATCTACAGCTGTGACTTACTCTTGCCCGTCACAATATAGTTTGTCAGGGTCGAAATGTAATAAGAGAGAGAATGCGAGTTTAGTTTACTCATGTCCGGCTGGTGGCTCACTAAGTGGCACTAGCTGCGTTAGCTCCACATCTACCGCTGTAACTTACTCTTGCCCAACAGATTATATTTTATCAGGGGAGCAGTGTAGTAAAACTGAAGAAGTTCCAAGTACCAATACTTGCCCTACAGGTTGGAGCCTAGAAGGGGAGGAGTGCACCAAAACCGAATCAGTTGCACCATAACGCTTTTCGCCAAGTCCAATTTTAAAAATTGGACTTGGTTTTAAAACACTTCAACCTGAAACATTTTAAAAAATAGATTAAATTTAAAATTTACTCTTTTTTCCCGCCTTTTAATTAGAAACAAGCTGTAAATTATAAGTAGTTATTCGACCTTGGTATTTTACATATGTCATTGAAAGATATTAAAAATCAAATTCAAAAGGCTTTAAATGTATTTTTAATGCCTTATCCAGAGCTAATTAAAAATGGGGTTGGGACCACTAAACAAGAAATGAATGACATTGGTTTTGCTATTTTCTCGGAGCTGAAGTCTGCAATGGATATCATTTCTGAATTAGGAAAAACACCAATCGTAGAGCCCATGAATTTAAACCAATTCACAATTCCTGCAGATGTATTTTTAAAAAATGAAGATGTAAGAAACGCAATTCTAAAAAACAATCCTGATTTCACTTTAGAATCTTTAGCTGAAATGAACGGCCTATTTATAAACCCAAAAACAGGTGATGTGTTTAAGAAACATGCTCAGCTAAGGATTTAATATGGAACTAAATTTGTCAAAAGGTTTTGCTGAAGCAGAGAAAAATTTAAAGTCTGCTCAATCATTATTGCTTGCTAAGTATGATGTCTCTTGGATATCCAACCCGGAAAAAATAGATTTAGATCGAATAACGTTAATAGATAAAGAAACTTTAACCGAAATTAATGACGCACTTGAAATGATCGCTCAAGCCAAAGATGCTCATGAATTAGAGAGGGTATTATGAAAACTCAGTTCTTAACTTGGCCCGAATTCAGATAATAAGTGCACCACTCATGGTTAAACGGTGAGAAGAGATCAACTGCCTGTTGGTGGTACTCTATCGTCGCCAAACAAACAGAAGCATTTACCATGAGTTACAAGCAGTTGATC
>NZ_JBECOT010000081.1:0-14147 GCF_040104395.1 Pseudoalteromonas sp. BZA4 | reverse complement strand
GGTAAAACAGCACAAAGGCCGTAAAGACTCGATACGCAGTAAGTGTGTTAGGGCTAGTTTTGACGATGAATTCAGGGCTGAGCTTATCTTTGGTTAATACTTGTTAACAAAGTATGCTCTCACCCTGCTCGGAAACTCCTTTGAAAAAGTACGAGTTAAGCTATGTAAATAGCCTTACAACAAGGAGAGCACATTTAAAGGCTGTTAAGCTGTGTAAATATAATAATTCTTCAGAGTATTGCTTTTCTGAGACAGAGTTTAATATGTCGTCTCCGAAGTTGGCATGGCAAGATATTGACTTGAGTTCATCATCTGGTGCTATTTTTTCTGGAGTTGGTGGCATTGAACATTCATCTTCTGGTGGTTTGAAGCAAAGTAACCGAGTTCTTTTTAAAGATTTAAATGGTGATGGCAAGGCCGAACTGCTTAAGTTAATTAGAATTAGATCAACAGGTGGAGGAATTGAAACGAAAACTGAAATATATGAGTTAGAAGCAGGAGAGTATTTACATTCAGGTACTTTAGAGGGGGAAATGAGTTCCTTCATTTATTTAGCTGTTGAAGGTGACATAAACAATGATGGGATAACAGACTTCACAACTTCTGAAAATGGTAACTTAGCATATATACAATTCAATGATGATTTAGAAGCGCGAAAAGTAATTACTGACTTTGAGTTTGATGGTGGTTTTAGTACCGTGCGTTCATTTAACTCCAAAATCACCGATGTTGATGGAGATGGTTACCATGATGTTTTATTGTTAAATTATTTTAATAATGGAAATGGCTATGTAGGATATTATCGTAATAGAGGTGGTGAAGAAGTTGATTTTTATAACTTTGTAGTTCTAATTAATTTAAGTAAAACTAAAGTTGACGGCCAAAACACATATCAACAAGCGAGTTTAGAGGATATGAACGGTGATGGTTTACCTGATTATATTCTTACTCATCAAACTTCCTATAATCATCTCAGTATTGATATTGCGTACGCTAACAAAATTAATAATTCTATTATTATTAATACTGCAACCTCTTCTTCTTTGGGCTTACCACTAAATCATTTTTACAATCAGTATGTTTTTGCTGATATAAATGGTGATGGATTAAAAGATTTTATAAGGGCAGCGAAAGTATCTAGTGGTTTTGAATGGCAAGCACAGTTTAACTTAGGCAATCTACAATTTTCACCGATAAGAAGCTTGGGGACGGGGTTGGGATCCATGAATGGCAAATTAATAGCTTAATCCTGTCCCGAAATATTACTGAATATCGTGTCCAGGCGACATTTGGAGGAGTGCAAGCTGCAGATATTGATTCTGATGGTGTAGACGAGCTGCTGGTAGCTACAGACTCTACAGATGATTATTGTGTTAACTTATCGGGAAGAGTTGATCTGCGAGATTATTTTATAGAGAGTTGTAACGATAACTTACATTATCACAATCATCGTAACTCTGAATCTACGAGTGAGTTTTTAGAACTAGACTTGAGCGCTCTTGATATGCGACGGTTTAATTGGTCTATACTCGATTTCACAAGCGACGAATTTATTACCACTCCTCAAAGAATAATAGACAATGTGGTTAGTGCTCCGGTTGGGCGCGCTTCTATTTATGGTGGCAATGTCTTTAAGCCCTTAGAGTTAACTGATTTTAACAATGATGGTTATCTTGATTTTTCTTTTTCAACCTTTAAGAATATTTCTTTAGCTAGAGGTAATGTAACCGTGAGCGGGATTACTTTTGAGCATGCTGGTATGCAGGGTTATCTTCGTTCTCCTGGTGTAAATGGTTTCTTTGTAAAGGCCAGCCAGGTTGTTTCTAGTAATGTGATACCAGAAACACTAAATAATGTTAGTAATGGGGTTGGAATGGATTCTAATTGGCATTATGCTAATTTATCTACACCGCTCAACAGAAATCAGCGACAATTATACGATACCCCAAGTAATCGAAGCGAACGCTATTTAACAGGTGAAATTAGTAAAGAGTACATGTACTTTACTTCCAGTATGCCAGTCATTTCGTCATTTAGTGAATCTAATGGTTTGAATGGCAAGACACTTAAAGAGTATTTTTACAGAGAAGCTGTCTATAATAGGCAAGGCCGTGGCTTTATGGGCTTTAAGTCCATTATTGAAGAAGATGTCACCAAAGGCATTGTCACGCAATCGGATTTTGAACAGGTTTTTCCTTATCAGGGCAAATTAACACGCCAAGCCACTTTTGCGAGTGACGACTTTGGTGCTTATGATTTATTAGGTTCAGCAGCAACTGAAGTGGATGCACTTAGCTTTAAAGAAATTGAATGGCAAGATAATTCAAATCATTCAGTTGCTGGGGTCTATAGCGTGTACCCTAAAACAACAAAAATAGTAACTAGACTTCCTTCTACAAGCGAGAGTAGTAGTAACTCTTATTCTAAAACGAACGTGTCTACTCACACTGTTACAGTTAATAGCGTTGATAAATATGGCAATGTAAAAGAGAAGGTCACGCAAATTACAGACAGTTGGGGTGTTAACAAAACAACTGAAGCGATGAGTTACGATTACGATGAGAGTACATGGTTCATTGATAAGCTAACTGCAAAAACGGTGACTAAACATGCGCTGACGAACCGTAATTCGCAAGACCCAATTACGACAACAACAGAGTTAGATCCAACCACAAAAGTAGTTACTGACCTTACAAATTATCACGCAAACAGAAAGCCCAGAAATATAACTGTTAGTGGTTTGCGTGGAACTTCAACGTCAGGAAAGGGCGCGACAACTGTAACTACATACAATGATTATGGTTTGCCAACGCAAGTGAGCGCTACTGCTCAAGTACGAAATAGTAGTGGTTCGTGGGTAAATCAAACCAGAACAACTAAAACGGCTTATTCAAAAGACGGCAATACAATTGCAGTTGATGGTTATTTCCCATACGAGCTAAAAAACGCTAAAAATCACTTGAGTTACACCCATGTTAATCCTGCTACAGGCAAGGTGACAAAAACACGACAACAACTTAGCGGCTCCTCATATTTAACGACAGTCTATACGTATGACGATTATAGTAGACCATTTAGTAGTAAAACTGACGGACAACCAATAGTATACACTGCCGTTCAGTTTCCAGATGCTCAGGCCCCTACTAACGCAGTTTTACAAGTTGTTTCAGTGAGTGCAGGCCAACCAACCCAGAAGGTTTACCAAGATAAGCTAGGGCGAGTGCTACGTACAGCAGTCGAAGACTTTAATGGTGATTGGGTCTTTACAGATGTAGAGTATAACGATTTAGGTTATAAAATATTCGAATCAATACCTTACAAAGAAGGTAGTACTGCATATGGCGTAAGTTATACAGGTTACGATATTCTTGGTCGTTTAACTGAAAAGGTGACCAACCAGCATTGTGGTGATATGACAACGACCTATGCATATGTTGGATTGAAAACGGATATAACCGCATCTGAAGATTGTGAAGGTAAGGCGATTGACATGTCTCGTACTTACAATACCCTTAAGCAATTAATGGAAACGGTAGACGCGAATAATGGCGTTACACGTTACAGCTATAATGCACAGGGCCTTCCTGTTGTTATTCAAGATGCTAATAGTAATAAAATCATTGCTAAGTACAATGCGCTAGGGCGTAAAACCCACGTTAATGACCCTAACCAAGGTGTGACCAATTTTGAGTACAATGGCTTTGGTGAGCTGCAAAAAGAGGCGCGTGTTGACAGCAAAACACTTACCTTTATAACAGATGTACTTGGTCGTGTAACACGTCGAACAGCGACCGGTGAAAATACCTTAAATTATACCTACGACGGTGCAAGCTATGGCCTTGGGCAGTTAAACCAAGCGACAGGTAATGGCGTTACAAAATCATTCAGCTTTGACAGCCTTGGTAGACCAGCAACACAAACCCTTACCGGCAGTGGTAAAACGTATAAAACAACCACGTTTTATGATGCAAATTACGGGCGAGTTAAAGGGTTACGCTATCCAAATAATTTAACGCTAAGCTACGACTATACAAGCAGTGGCTACCTGCAAAGTGTTAAAAATACGGCAAGTGGGTATATCTACAAAACAGTGACTGACCGAGATGTGTTTGGCAACATCACGGCGGCTGATTTAGGTAATGGTACGTCAGAAACGTCTACATTCAGTAGCCGAAATGGGCAAATGCTGTTGAAAGCGGTAGCTAAAGGCAGTAATAGCCTGATGAATATCAATTATCAAGGTTACGATGGCTTTGGTAATTTAACCCAAGTGGATGTCACCACAGGAAATGTAGGGATTGACCAACATCAATTTATCGAAACCTATGAGTACGATAACTTGCATCGCCTAGAGCGCAATTTGGTGGATGGCTATGAAGTTACTAGTTACAGTTATGATGCGATAGGTAACTTATTATCAAAATCAGATTACGCATCGGAATATGACTACATTAATGGTTCAACAGGTGGGCCAAATGCAGTTAAACGTGTTTATCGTAATGGTTGGAAATCAATTGGTTATGATGCTCGTGGTAACATGACGAGCGGTGATGGTTTAACCAGTGCAATTTATAATGCAATGGACAAGCCTACACAAATCAAAAAAGCGGGTAAAACGCTTGATTTTACTTATGGCCCGCAGCATATGCGTTTTAAGCAAGTGAATGGCAGCGTAACCACCTTCTACAGTGACAAATTGTATGAAGAAGAAGTCAACGGCAGTAAAACCACATGGCGTGCTTATGTTGACGACATTGCAGTAATAAGCCAAACAACCAATGAAAGTGCCACAATCCGTTATACACATAAAGACCGCTTGGGTAGTGCTCGACTATTTACAGATAAAAATGGTTATGTAACGGCCCAGCGTAATTTTGACCCATTCGGTAAACCACGTTTGGCAAGCGGTAGCTTAATGCCATATGGTAATTCAAAACTAAATGACTTAGCAGATGCCAAAACACGCCGCGGCTTTACCGACCATGAGCACTTGGATGATGTCGAGTTAATTCATATGAACGGTCGGGTGTACGATTATAACCTTGGGCGGTTTATGAGTGTTGATCCGTTTATACAAAGCCCAACGAATAGTCAAAGTATTAACCCTTATTCTTATATAATGAATAATCCTATGGCTGGTATTGATCCGACTGGGTACTTAAGTGTTTGTGATACGTTTATTGTATGCACCAATGAACAAGTAAGAGATAAAAATTTTAATAAACAGATTAAGCTAGGTAATTCTGGAAAAGTTTCTAATGGACATAATAAGGGTGAAAATAAGAATAATAATCAACAGAATGTCGAAGATATAGGAGCCCCGTCTACAACTGAAAAACAAGCTGTAACAGATATTAAGGCTAACGCTGAAAAAGCTGTTTCGGATAGTCACTATGAGGGTGAAGAATTAATAATTCATAAGTCTACCGGAAATAACTCACCTGATTATTATAAAGATGATGGTACTCCTGTATGGATAACTAATCCCCATAGCGAAAAAAATAGTAAAGTGAGTATGCGGAGTGCCTCAAGAACTGAGCCCAGAGTTAAAAATATTAAAGGGTACTGGAGGGAAATAGGGCGTGTTTACGGGAAGGGCAGTAAGGGGACATTTATTGGATCGCGGAAAGTTAAATTAAATTTTTTTGATGAACAAGGACTCGCTCTTGCAAATGGTATCTATTTCAGTATTGATTATCAGCAATTGGGTAAAGATGGAAAGCCTATACCAACAATATCAAGTAAATCCCATGGGCAGCTAATGAAGGCTCTACCCATGGGGTTAACTTACGAGTTGTATGGTGGAAGTGTTGAGAGGTTTAGTTGGCACATAGAGACTAAAAGTTCTGCGGCTTCATGTGATAATTGCGGTGCTGGTGGAATAATAGTGAGTGAGTTTATTTATGAATAAGTTAGTGATAATTATTTCTTTATTGTTATTATTTGGTTGTAGTGATGATGAGACTTTTACTGCCTCAGATTGTATTACCAGAATTGAATTTGAATGGCAGAATGAGTCTGACCGAGAGAAGGCGAGTATAACTACAGAGTTTATGGATAGTTTTATCAGTTATTTTATATCTAGTTACGGGACTGAATTTCCGCCGCCAAGCTCTGCGGTGCAAGGTGAAAATCGTGAATTTATTTTTCTACAATTCACTGCCAACTGCAAGAATAAGGTTGAGATGACTAAGTCAATAACCGAAAAAGTTTTAATGAGCTCTAGTCACCTTCCTACAGTTCTCTTTTCCAATGAGTCGTTCAAGCCTAGTTATAATACGATATTGGTGGATGGCCCTTACTGGAGAGCAGAATAACTAGTAACGGGCTCACATCTTACTTCTTTGTAATAGTTATTTTATTAGAGTAAACCATCAAGTGCGCAATCACCCCCAGAAAAATTGCGCACTAACTGCCTGTCAAGTTACTTTTTAACGAGACAAAAAACGTCAAGACGGTCTACGCTTAATTTTGTTCTAAAACTTTGAGGTTGCCATGATGAATCATTTTGCGCTTTTGACTAAATCACTTCGGTTGGCTGCCCAATACCACGCTCAACAACAGCGTAAATCAGATGGCTCACCCTACATTAACCATTTAATCGAAGTTGTCGATATGCTTGTTAATATCGCTCATGTTCAAGATGAAAATGAGTTGTGCGCTGCCGCTCTTCATGACAGCCTAGAAGACACAGAAATTTCCAAGGAACAAATTGTAAATGAACTTGGCATTTGTGTACTTGAAATGGTGCAAGCGCTAACAGATGATAAAACACTATCATTAACAGCACGTAGGGCTAATATGCTCGAACAGCTGCCCACTAAAGCTACCTCAGTCCAGCGTATTAAGCTTGCTGATATTTGCTCAAACGCTTCGGCCATTCCTTGTGGTTGGTCAAATGAGCGACTAACAGAGTACTTTGTTTGGCTTGATCAAGTTGCTGAACTTTGCAAAAACGCAAGCCCCTCATTGTATGATGAATACCTAAAAAGAAGAGCTATCACCATCAAGTAACACGCTTACTTTCGCTTAATATTCCAGCCTACTTGATTCTAAAACCAACCCAAAACGTATGCCGTGAAAAATCTTACTGGTAAACTTTTGTCGGACAGGTGGAAAGTTATTCTCGAACGCATGGTAATTTTAAAGCATAAGAGTGGTAACTTAGGTGCGGAATATACAAGTGTATATTCCGTGTTTTCTTAACAGTGGTTTGGTTAAACATTACCAGTTGATACAAAATCCATTTACCACCTTTCCGATAAAATGTTACCACTTGTTAGCTTAATGTGCATTAAGGTACCTGTGATAACACTCAGCATATTTTGGGCACCTTTGTACAATGAGGCGGTTGCCTTTTGCTTTTATCTAGATCCCAAGGTTGGCGTAAAACGAGTATTCAGCTAGAGTCATATCAATGACCTTACGGAGGCTGATATGACTAACAAAATAAACGTCAACTTTATTGAAAAAGCAGCTGACAAACCTTTCTCTGAACTTGAACTCAAAAAACGTCCTGATGGCGGCTTTCGGAAACATCCGTCAGACTTTTTTAAACGCAATTGTTTAGTTCGTGTAGATAATCTTACTGATCAGGAAGTGGCAGCTCGATTAGGTATCACATCATCACACCTGTCAAACTTCCTGAATGAAAAGGTAAGCGTTGACCCATCTTTTGCAGTGAGATTAGCGAAAGCGACGGGAATTGATATTGGAACGTGGTTAGAGCTTCAACGGCAATATGACGTGTACATGTATGAAAATATGGAATGTGATGTACAGCCATTGTATCCTTTTTCACGCTAAGAGCTTAACTCTAGACTTACGAAAAGTAGGTCTTTTGTTGTCATAGCTAATGAGGAAGCAGCCTTAAATATCTTTTAGGGTTTCGATTTGCCAGTTGCTTGTAGATTAAAAGGTACATTGCGCGGCTAAGCCGAGAACCCAATGCTTCAAAACCTATTTGTTGGTGTTTTATTAGGTAATACAGGATATTTGCACAAGCGTTTTTGTCTTGCTGTGCATGCTCTAATATGTCGAAGTCACGGTCATTGTTTAAAGCGAAATATGAGGTCAGCTTCACCCTTGCACTCGGATTAATGATGATGTTTTTAGGGACGAACAGGTTTTGCAAATAGTTAAAAAGCTTGGCTGATACTTTAGTAAACAGTGATGTTTCTGGCGGATTATTCGCGTAATCAACAATGCTCGTGATTAGTTCCCATCGAACGATTGTGCTCATTTGAATATTGTCATCAAGGTGCAAAATTACAAGAAGAGCAAACATGTGGTCATTTTTTAGTTGTAATAACGCTTTAAGTGTCTCAAGTTGCAGCGTTGAATATTCACACGTCAACCCATTTAAGTGCTCTAAGTCACATAATGGGGTCAGTATCTTTAATGGCGCTTGTTGGTAAATCGAATACCAATCACTTGTGGGGCTGTTAATGCAATTTAGCGCCCGAAATATAAAAGGCTCAAACTCATCGTACTTTATTAATTGTGGTGATGCCTTATAGAGCCTAGCAAGTGTTTTCTTACTTGGCCTATGCACGGCCTTCGAATGACGGTCATATTTACAGCTTCTTTGCTTTGTACCATTCAGTTTATTAACGATTTTATCCAGTTCAAAAAAGTGCTCTACATGGTAGCCAGAAGGCTTGCCATTAGTAACCTCACAAATATACGACATATAAGCGGCGGCTTTTAATTTATCTAACTCAATGGGAAGCTTGGTGTCGCTCTGTTTCACTACTACCCCCCCCCCCTTTAACTGTTTCTGACCATCAAAAGTGACGACTAACTGTGACCACACGTCATTTCATGCCAATAAGCGTTTAGAGTAAATAATAGCCTAAAATGTTACTCATAGACGTGACATTTTCTCTCTACTACTGTGATAAAGGCGATTCTCAGTTAAACAGAAGAGAGATTATGGTGACTAAAAGTGAACAACGTGACATGGAGGCATTGCGTCAGCGTTTAGAGGATGTGCTATTTGAAAAGCATGGTCCAATGATTGGCGGAAAAGCGCTTTATTCTACTTTGGGCTATACCAGTGCAAGTGCCTTTCGTCAGGCTGTACGAAGAGACACACTTCCTTTGGCTGTATTTAGTATTGCGAATCGTAAGGGTAAGTTTGCGCTGACATTTGATGTGGCAGCGTGGCTTGCGAAACAAAAGTATCGGTCAGACGAGTAACAATATGACGTAACAACAAGCAGCTTAGATGAAAAAATCTCGGAAAGGCGGCAACCTTATCCGAGACTCTGTAGTTAATTTGTCGTTGGAATCGACCCATTAACTATGGTTCTCAGAAGTGAAACTGTCAAGTTAGTCGCTTGGCTTATTTCACGGCTGCGCCTTTGTTTTGTCAAAAACGGAGAAGAACTATGTTAAAACCACATAACTTACGGTATCTACTTTGGCTTTTGTATCATTGTAAGGATCAATCTAATCGCATGATTGCTCTGGCTGCAAATTGCAGTCATCCAACTGTTGCGAAACTGCGCCAAATATTACGGAGAGTGAACCTTTCATGGGATGAGGTGACTGAAAAGAAAGACAGTGAACTCAAAGCGCTTCTTTATCACAAGGGCAAATCTCATCATAATGACAAGGTTGATCCTGACTACCAAGCGATATCACAGCAATTCAATTTACCGAAAAAACATCGGAAAACCTTGGCGATGTTATTTAAAGAATATCAGCTTAGGTTTGGCAGTCACGCTTATGGTAAAACCATATTTTATGAAAAGGTGAGAACGTATTTAAAATCGCAGCATGTTGTAATGAAACAGCATTACTTACCCGCTGAAATTATGTGTATTGATTACGCAGGTACCAAGCTTAAATATAATGAGAATGGTCAAACGCGTAACCTCAATGTTTTTGTGGCTTGTTTAGGGTATTCGAAAAAAATTTTTGCGTTTGCAACGCCCAATATGAAATCTGAAAGTTGGGTACATGCGTTAGTGAAGGCACTCGACTACTTTGGTGGCGTGCCAGATACAATTCAGTTTGACAATGCAAAGGCAATGGTGAAGCAGTCTGGACGGTTAGCTTTGTTTCACCAAAATGTACAGCTGCTCTCTCTTTATTATCACTTTTTTTGCGATACGTCACGCGTTGGTACACCCACGGATAATGCCGTTGCAGAAAATGCCGTAAAAATTGTTAACGCAATATTGGTGCAAATGCGTGCAGATTTGATATTTTTTTCTATATCCGAAGTCAACGACTACTTACGTAAAGCGGTGGAAGACACCATCAATACGCGACCGTTTCAAAAGTTGCACACGACCAGAAACGAGCTGTTTATTATTGAGCAACCTAAGCTAAAGCCATTACCATCAGTCCCTTATGAACCCGTTATGGCGCATAAAGAGCTTAAAGTCCCTTCAACTTATTTAATTCCTTATAAAGGCCATGAATACTCTGTACCGCATGCGTTCGCGCACAAGCAAGTGACACTCCGCGTGACGATAGATGAATTAATCGTGTTTCATGACGGTAAGGAAATCGCACGTCATACCCTCAATGAGCAGCAAGGTAGTTTCACTCGGTTGCCTGAGCATATGAAGCCTGAGCACTTGGCTGAGCAAAGAAAATCACTTCCCTCATTCTTAGCGTGGGCTAAGGGCGTAGGTGAGGATGCAGAAAAAATAGTACGTAAGCAATATGCACCATTTCAAAGTGAGCATGCCCGACGTGCGGGCAAACAATGCTTAGTGCTCCAAGCTTTATGTAAAAACGTTGGTCATGATAGTTTCAATAAAGCCTGTCGTTTTGGCCTATCTCGCAAGCTTTATTCGCCAGACAGCATTGAAGAGATCATCAATACTAAAGCCTACGAGCAAGAGTTTGACATCTCACACGCAAATCATTTTCACATACGGAATCCACATAATAATGAGGTGCACCGTTATGACCATTAATAATATTAGCGCTTTGCTGGAGCAGCTTAACTGCAAAGCTGGCGCAGCTGAATTAGCTAGGCAGTCTAAGTCGATTAACTGCCAAGGCATGGCAATAGAAGAACGTTTGATGAATGCGTTAGATGCTGAAATTCAACAAAGAGCGAAAATCCGAAGTGCACGCTTGCAAAAACAAGCCAAGTTGGCCTATGAACATATTTTTGTTCAAGATATTAATTATAGTCTGATGCCGTCTCTCAATGTTAACTTGGTCGATAATTTGTCGACATGTAACTGGGTACGACAGCAGCATAATTTACTTTTGATTGGACCAACCAATACAGGTAAAACAATCTTGTCATGTGCGCTTGCACAAGAAGCGATAAATCACAATCTCCCTGTGTGCTTTTACAATCAAGCAAGCTTATTACTTATGCTAATGAAGCACTACAATGACAAAACTATCACCAAGTTCATAGAGTCACTCAACCGTATTCCTTTGCTTATCATAGATGATTGGGGAAATTGGCCTTTAGGTGATAAAGAGAAATTCCTACTATCTGAGCTAATTACATGCCGTGAAGGCAAAGGTTCTACCCTCATTACGTCTCAATACACTACTAAAGAGTGGGAAGGGTGTTTCCACAACGATGCACTCGCTAACTCAGTGTTAGCGCGTATCACCAATAATGCTATTACGGTCACAATGACCAGCCTGTCTCGTCGTCGCCGCAAACGTCAACGTAGAAGCTTTGACGACCTTACTTCGCTTTTAGTTAGCTCGCATGCGGGCAAAGGAGCGAAAAATGGCAACTAAGTCGTCTTCAAATTTTTATGCCTGCCATTTCATGAGTGCGCTTGACTTGAATGATTATGATATGCAAGTCAAAGAAATGTACTTGCCATTAATTCAGGAGTTATACCACCAAACATTATTAGTTGAAGATGCGCCGATGGCATACTTGCAGCGTATTCACGGGATTGGCTTAGCTGATATTCGTCACTTTAAGCTTGGTTTTTGCAACCGTCAGCTAGGTAAACAATTACCCAGCTATCGAAAGATGGAAGGAGTTAAGCTGCGGGGAGCGCTCAGCCACTTAAAAATTTTACACTCGTCTGGTCATGAAGCATTCCGAGGTTGCGTAACCGTGCCTGTTTTTTGGCAGAATGAAATTGTTGGCTACTATGGTGAACGTATTGAGCGTGCTCAACGTGGTGCACCGTCGTATTACTGGCATCCAATAGGCCATTTAGCGGTGTTTAATCTTGATAATGTAAGCAGTAATGATGTGCTCTACTTTTGCCAAAGTCCACTCATCGCGATTCAAATGATGAAAGCATTGGATGGTAAGGTTATCGCTACTGATCCGCACTATGCGTTGCAACAGTCAGACATTGAAAGCTTAGTTGCTATGGGGGTTAAAGAGCTTTGTGTTGTGAAAAGCGCTGAGGTTAGCCCCATCACATTAATGCAGTTATCTAAGCAGCTTGCTGCTTGTGGTATTCGTTACAGTGCAATGAAACTTGATATGGGAGGGGCTTATGGCACAGCTTGATCCTGAAAGTGACAGCGACTTCATCTATTGGATGGGAGTGTACGAAACTCACTGTTTAGCAGAGGGACAATCACTCCGAACGATACAAACTAAACTTTGTAACATTTCCATGTTTGCCAAACGCTGTTTGGCAAACAATATTTCGCACATAAATGAAGTCACTAAAGCGGATGTTGAAGAGTATAAAGCCTATTTAGCTGAGTACGTAAACCCGAGAAGTAGCAAGCCGTTACGTAAAAATACGCGGCGCAACCACATCACATCTATCAAGACATTCTTTAAAGAGCTTGCCTATCTTGAGCACTTAAAAGATAACCCATTAGAAAACTTGAGGGTACCTAAGCGTCAGAAGACCTTGCCGACAGCATTTTTAAGCTTTGATGATATCAAACGTGTTTTTGAGCAGACTGTGCCTTATGGTAAATACGGTGTGCGAGATCGCGCTATTTTAGAAACATTTTATAGCTCAGGTGCCCGCCGTATGGAAGTGGTAAACCTGAGAATTTGTGATGTAAACCTACAGAAAAAAGAGATTTTTGTAACAGGTAAAGGAGAAAAAGAGCGATATATTCCCATCGCAGACAGAGCGTGCCAATGGCTTAAATTTTATATCGCGAGAGTGAGACCAACGTTGATCAATTTCAAATCAGGCATGACGCTATTTGTTGACAACAGGGGGTTAAAATTTAGAGAAACACAAATGAGTGACTTGGCTAAGAAATACATCCTCAAGGCGGGCTTGGATGTAAATGCTGCTTGCAATGTATTCCGTCACAGTGCTGCAACTCACATGCTAGAAAACGGTGCTGATATTCGAGAGATTCAACAGTATCTTGGCCATGCTGACTTATCAACGACCCAAGTGTACACCCATGTAACGAATGTTCAGTTGAAGAGAACGTATTCCAAATCACACCCAGCGGCTAAAAGCTCAGGTAAGTCAATTTTATCAGAGCTT
Source organism: Pseudoalteromonas sp. BZA4 (assembly GCF_040104395.1). Classification (NCBI taxonomy): domain Bacteria; kingdom Pseudomonadati; phylum Pseudomonadota; class Gammaproteobacteria; order Alteromonadales; family Pseudoalteromonadaceae; genus Pseudoalteromonas; species Pseudoalteromonas sp. BZA4. The sequence goes on along the minus strand of NZ_JBECOT010000081.1, from coordinate 717 downwards.
GCTCGATATCAATGTGATGGAGAGAAGATATGAAACATAACCCGTTTGTTGCGAGTCACTTTTTACTTAATGGTGAGTCTGTGGGACTTGGTTGCAAAGCTAACAGCTGGCACAAGCTAATGCGATTCTGTGGTGAGTTAGACCCGAACCTACCTGTGAATGTTGTCAAAGATTGGCTATGGGTCAATGTAAAGTTTGATGCGGTTGGCCAAAAATTTGGTCCTTCTTACTTAATATGGAGTAACAACGTTATTTGGAGCCATGACGAATTGCCAAATGTTAGGTCAAAACTATTTGTTAAATGCCATAAAAGGTGTGTCTTCGAAGCGGAAGATGGCTTTTATATTTTGGTTGGTGATGGTCGCTTACAAGATATGAGGCTTATTTTTTAGCACTCGATTTTCCCTTCCCCCCAAGAAGCCACTTATGTGGCTTTTTTACTGAATACGACTGAATACGGCTTTATAGTTGCAGACCATTGGCTGCTAATGAGCACGAATTAACCCAAATTGCATTATTGATTAGTATGCTTTACCTTATTGATTCTGATGCTCTTTAACACGTTGCGATGATCGTACTTTGTCTGCATACATATGAACGGTCGGGTGTACGATTATAACCTTGGTCGTTTCTTGTCTGTAGACCCTGTGATCCAGTTCGTTGGTAACAGCCAAGGCATTAATCCATACAGCTACATCATGAACAACCCAATGGCCG
>NZ_JBECOT010000080.1:0-14159 GCF_040104395.1 Pseudoalteromonas sp. BZA4 | reverse complement strand
AACGAGGGCTTGATTATAGTGAGACCAGTTTGTGATTTTGCTCATTGTTGTTGCACGGGCTAGTAGGATATAGATGATCTGATCACAGGCTGGCAAGATAGTTCAAACTTTTAGGAAACAACGCCTTCCTGAGGTTAAACTTTACGAATTGTCAGCTTTTCATTGAAGACTTAAGTTCTTTTCAATATTGGCTAATGGAATTAACTAATTTAAAAGTCATCATCTTGAAATATGGGCAGAAAGATAATGATTTTTTTGAAGCAGTAATAAACTCATTATCAAGAGGTAGAACCTCCCCATTAACTGTCATTTTTGAACTTCAAAAAAGAAAAGGCCCTAAAAAGATTGAGCCCACTTTCAATTTCACTTCAATCTCATCAGATAAATGTAATTTGTTCACTGCCCCAAAGATGGATATCAACCAAGGCAGACTTGAAAAATTTCTTGAGCAGAATGTACCTATAACTAATATATCAACTAAGGATTTTCAATTCTCTGGTTATTTAGAAGTAGAAAATGGAGAATGGCAATTAGATGTTAATTCACTCGTACTAGTGCAATATGAAGAGGTTATTTTTTCTTTTGAGGGTAAAGATGACGACGGAAAATTCAAATGTTCGGGTAGGTCTATCTGGAATAATGCTGAAGGAGGTTTTTACTTTGCCTCTAAATTACCTGTTAGATACTTGGATTTTAATGATGATGAGGAATATGCAAGTATTAAATTTAATAAAGTAGAAATTGATGATTTTGGAGATTGTATCGTGAGAGGTGTATGGATTCAAAACCGCGAGGAATGGATAATTGAAGGTAAACTCGCCAAAGCATAAAGCCATGTACTTACGAGGGGTTAATTTTTAGTTTTTTAAGGGAAGTGCTGCTTCCCTTAAAACATGCCATTTAAGAACCTGTAACAGACTCTTTGTGAATACAATTTAGTTTAACTATGATTTACTCAAAGAGTTTAAACTCCCAAGCAACAGTCCTTAAAAGGATTATGAACGCCTTAAGCCATTTACTCTTCGCTGTATAGGCTTAAACCGTTCTGACTAGTATAGAAAATGTCATTTAAACCTGCCCCCCAACACCTTTAAACTTTTCAACAAAAGCGGCAATTTTCTGAAAAACCGTCCGCTTCTGTGTTCGGTACTGTGGATTCAATGGGCTAAGTTTTGGCAGAGCCTCATTTAGCGCAGTGCCATTTTCAGAAGCGTACTCACGTTTGAGTGATGAGGCAATATAGCGCTTGGCAGCATCGATATTGAGCTTTTCAGAGGCGATAATGGCATCAGCTTCGCGCTTCTGCTCTGCCTGTGCGAACTTGAAGAAGGCGTCGATAATGCTGGCTTTATCATTTATCTCATCCAGGTTTGTCTGGTTAATAAAATCAACGACTAAACCCTCTTTCGCTCTATTGCCAAGGCTACTGCGGATCATACGACGAACTTCTTCAATCAAGCCCTCTTTGCTCTTGTTCTTCTTATTGTGATCAAAAATCAGTTCAAGAATATAATCGAGGTTGATTTCTTGAGATTTAAGCAAATCAATTTCAAAGACCACATCCCCCCAATCAACAGTGGAATTATCCTTTTCTTCCCCCTGCTTTTGGCGGCGTAACCAGTCACGGGTATCGTTATAGGTAGAGCGATAATCTTGAATAGCACGCTCACTTGGCATATCGATGGTTTGCATTGCCTCAATGTCAGCATCATCCAGATAGTACTTTGACTTGAACTCTTCAACAGCTTGTTCATCACTGGTATCTAGGCTTTGCAGTGCTTTCAAGCCTGCAAATTCATCGTAGTTTTGTAAAATATTTTCTGCTTTTAGGTATTCACCAAACAGCTTGGCAAATTCTTTTTTATCTTGTTCTTTCTCAATATTTTCAGGATTAGGAAAGCGTTCTTGCAGCTCTTTTACGATATCAACAAAACCACGACGAACTTGACCAGTAACAATATCGTTAAAGCCTTCCATATATTCTTTATAACTCTTCTCCAACACCACGTTTTTGGTGTTTTTGTCACCGAAAAGGGTAATTGCATCAATGGTTGCCTGTTCCAAGTCCCGGAAGGTAACAATATTGCCAAAGGTCTTCGTTGCATCATAAATGCGATTGGTACGAGAAAACGCCTGCATCAAGCCGTGATAGCGCAAATTTTTGTCAACAAACAAAGTATTGAGCGTTGGTGCATCAAAGCCCGTTAAAAACATACCGACCACGATGAGCAGATCTATTTCTTGATTCTTCACTCGCTGGGCAAGGTCACGGTAATAATTCTGAAAGCCATTACTGTCCACGCCATAGTTAGATTTAAACATGGCGTTGTAATCGTTAATCGCGGCGCTCAAAAACTCTTTTGCGCTGCTGTTCATGCTACTTACTTCAAAACTCTCATCTAAAATATCACCAATGGCGTCCTGCTCTTCATTGGCAGCAAATGAGAAGATAGTCGCTATGCGCAGAGGCTTACTCGTGGGTCCATTTTCGGCCTCGGCCTGCAATGTTTTGAAGGTTTCATAGTACGCTTTCGCCGCATCAACACTACTTACCGCAAACATGGCGTTAAACCCTTTGGCGCCAGAATAGGCTCGATGCGTTTTCTGGTTAAAATGGCTCAGAATATACTGCGAGATTTCACGAATGCGCATCGGGTGTAAGAACGCTTTCTTGTTCTCTGCGGCACTGAGCTTCTTTTCATCCTGCTCAGTCTCAATGCTCTTAAATTGCGGACGAACATCGTTATAGTCCACTTTGAACTTGAGTACTTTTTCATCACGAATGGCATCAGTGATCACATACGTGTGCAACTGCTGGCCAAACACGCTGCCCGTGGTTTCAGCACCCAAGGCGTTTTCAGGGAAAATTGGCGTACCGGTAAAGCCAAACTGGTAGTACTTTTTGAATTTCTTCTTCAGGTTTTTCTGCGCTTCACCGAACTGGCTTCGATGACACTCATCAAAAATAAAGACAATCTGCTTGTTGTAAATAGCTAAATCGCTTTCACTTTTGATTAAGTTATTGAGCTTTTGGATTGTGGTGACGACAATCTTGTTATCGTCTTTATCCAGGTTACTCTTAAGCCCTGCGGTACTGTCTGAACCGTTCACACTATCAGGCGAGAACCGCTGATACTCTTTCATGGTCTGATAGTCGAGGTCTTTTCTGTCAACCACAAAAAAGACTTTATCTACACAGTCTAAATCGGTGGCCAATCGTGCCGCTTTAAAGCTGGTTAGTGTTTTGCCTGAACCGGTAGTGTGCCAAATGTATCCGCCGCTCTCGGTGTTGCTCCAATTTTTAGCGTTAAATGCGCTCTTAATCTTCCATAAAATGCGCTCTGTAGCGGCAATCTGGTAGGGGCGCATTACAAGTAAGGTATTGCTTACGTCAAACACAGAGTAACGCAAGATCACTTCAAGCAGGGTCTCTTTCTGGAAAAAAGTCGCCGTAAAGTCTTTTAAATCCTTGATCAGCGTATTGTCTGACTTAGCCCAGTTCATCGTAAAGTCGAAGCTGTTTTTGTCACGCTTGGTCGTGTTGGCAAAATAGCGCGTGTCGGTGCCATTAGAGATCACAAACAGCTGCAAGAACTTGTACAACGAGTTCTCGCTATTAAAGCTCTCTTTGCTGTACCTATGAATTTGATTAAATGCCTCACGGATCGCCACACCACGCTTTTTAAGTTCAATTTGCACCAAAGGCAAACCATTGACCAAAATCGTCACATCGTAACGGTTGGCATGCCTTCCCGTTTGCTCAAACTGCTTAATCACCTGCACTTTGTTACGAGCAATGGTCTTCTTGTCGAACAGGTAGATGTTTTCTATATGGCCATCATCAAAGACAAAATCGAAGATATAGTCACTGTGCACCTTGCGAGTTTTATCAAGAATATTATCGCTTGGGGTGTTTAAGTATTGCTCGCAAAAACGAGCCCACTCGGCATCAGTAAACTCGACCTTGTTGAGGGCTTGTAATTGTTTACGCACATTCACCAGCATGGCATCGGGTGTCGTCAGAGCAGGCAAATACTCATAGCCCTGGTTGCTTAGGTCCTGGATCAGTTCACGCTCTAAATCACCTTCGCTTTGAAAACTTTCATTAACTTGCCAGTCTTTAGTGTATTTATCTAACACAATAAAGTTATTCGATTCTGCCACCGTTTTATACGTCGTCATTCGTTTACATCCTTTTCTTTTGGTTAGCAGTGGTGTTTTCCAAAATGGAAATAGCCACAGCATCGCATTATGAAGTAACTTGCCAGTGGCCGGTTTTATCTGAGCCTACTCGGGTTAATTTACCTTCTTTTTGCAGCTTGCTAATGGCACGGCCAATGGTTCTCACGTCTTTATTCAAGGTATCGGCGAGTTGTTGCCGGGTCAGCTCGGGCGTATTACTGAGCAATGCTAAAATAGCCTCCGGTGTTTTAAGTCCCGTTAAATTGACTGGAGTATTTACAGGGGCGTTTTCACCCTCCCTTAGAGGGGCATTTACAGAGGCGTTTTGTGCGAGTGTTTGCTGAATAACCGACAACATAAAATGAATAAACGGCGTGCTATCCGCTTGGTTATCTGCTTGTTCCAGTGCGTGATAATAATCTTGTTGATGATCTTTAATCACACTTTCAAGCGGTAAAGATAAAAATAACGGATGCCACTTGGACAAAATCAGCGTTTGCCATAACCGCCCCATACGACCGTTACCATCGGCAAAGGGGTGAATAAACTCGAATTCGTAATGAAATACACAACTGGCAATCAATGGGTGATCTTTTGTTTGCTTGAGCCATTGAATTAAATCAGCCATTAAACCAGAAACCTGATGAGCTGGCGGCGCAACATGGTGCACCACACCACCCTTATGGATACCCACGCCTTTACTACGAAACTCACCCGCATTTACAAGAATATCTGACAGCATTAAACCGTGGGCCGTGAGTAAATCATTAATGGCGCTCGGTGTGAATGTAGGCAGGGCATCATAAGCCGCTATCGCACCTTTTACTTCGGCTAACTCGCGCACGCTGCCTAACACGGGCTTCCCCTCAACAATGGCTGTGATCTGTTCTTCGGTTAACGTATTGCCTTCTATCGCCAACGTGCCGGTAATGGTTTTTATGCGGTTTTGCTTGCGCAGTTGCGGCGAGGCATTGAGCTGACTGGCATTTAATTCACCCACCTGCTGGCTGATTTGCGCCACCAAGTTAAGAATCTCGGTCGTAATCGTAAACGGTGGTTGATAGGCCATTAGGCTACCTCTTCAGATTTAGGCCCGCCTGCCGGACAGGCAGGGAAGCTCAACAACAGGTCACGATAATACTCGTATTGCTTTTGGCGTAACTCGATTTCGCGGGGGAGACCTTTTTGCAGCGAAGTTGTTAAGGTATCGAATTTATCCAATATCGCTACAATTCGCGCCTGCTCGGCCAATGATTTCGCAGGATCATTTGCATAAGGAACAGGTAACCTAAAGTTCTTAATGATTGTCGAATTTAGATCTCCTCTTGCACCTTGTCCTAGAGCTTTTATGTTTTCATAATTGAAACTAACCCAATGAAAGACGTATCGGTATAGGGCTTTTTTATCGTCGATTTCCAAACATCCACAGTGCTGATTTGTTGTTAGTGGAATCTTATTAATTGCTGATCTTCCAGCAGTTGCTCCAGAGATAGCAATTATCACGCAGTTTTCAGGTATCCATTTGGCTGATGAGTTTTGCAAAGCAGCTGGAGTTACTTTTACATCTGTGTCGAAAATATCAGCAAACTTTACTTCCTGAGTTCTAAGCCATGGTATATCACCGTCTTCGTAAAATTCTGGATTGCCGGCCTTAGGTGTTCCACCTGAATACCATTTTTTAGTAACATCACCTAACGTCTTCCACTCAACTTCACCCTCTCCTGCGTGATCGGCAGACAGGTCAAAACTTAGCAACTGGTCGCGGTAGTAGTTGTATTGTTTTTTCCGCATGTTAAGCTCGGCGGTCAGCTCGGCGGTCAGCTCGGCGGTCATGGCGCTAAATGCGTCCAGAATGCGCACAATTTCAGCTTGTATTGCCAGCGATTTTTCTGGGTTATCTGGGCATGGGATGGGGACTACTATTTTTGACAAATCACCGCTAGAAACTCTACGAACCTTAGCCCCTGTAATGTATTTTCTCTTCTGAGCTTGAAATGCTTCCGTTAAAAAATAGTGAGCTAAATACTTAACATTTTGCTCGTGTCGGAATAGCATCATATCGCCAGAAATTGCGGATTGATTCCCTAGCCATGCAAGAGGTTTCACAACGTCATCGTCATTTTCTGAAGTTGTGGCAAGCAAGAGGTCGTTCCTTTCCGCTTTTCTTAATTTTTTCGCTAGCTCTTCTGATATATAGGTAAAAGTTTCATCTGCCGATAAACCGTATTTAGTATAAATCTGACCGTAATGAATGGCTGGAAACCCCGTTTCGATGAAGTCCTTTTTCTGCAAACCATTACCGCGTATGAATTGGCCAATTTCACCTAGTGGCAGCCACACCACCTCAACTCCATCCAGCAGCTTCTCTATGTAGCTTAAATGACTCATGCTTCAAGCTCCTCACCTTCAATCTCTGCCACAATGGCGTCAATATCACTGCGAAGTTGAGTAATTTTAGCAACAGTGGTTTTAAGTTCGGCATTAAGCTCTGCAATATCTACCATCTCACGATTGTCTTTGGCTTCAACATAACTGCTCACCGAAAGGTTGTAGCTGTTGCCTGCTATGACGTCCAAATCAACGGATTTAGCAAAGTGATCCACGTTCTCTTTGTTGGCAAACACTTTCATTATGTCTGCAATATGCAGATCAGTCAGCACGTTGTTATTGGTTTCTTTTTTAAACAGGCCGCTAGCGTCGATAAACTGGGTGGTGGTATCGGCTTTATGTTTAGACAGCACTAAAATATTTACCGCGATAGTGGTGCCAAAGAACAGGTTAGGTGCCAGTGAGATCACGGTTTCAACATAGTTGTTATCAACCAAGTACTGACGAATTTTTTGCTCAGCGCCGCCACGGTAAAAAATACCGGGGAAGCAAACAATAGCTGCACGGCCTCTTGGTGAAAGATAACTGAGCGCATGCAGCACAAAGGCAAAGTCGGCTTTTGATTTAGGCGCAAGTACGCCAGCGGGCGCAAAACGGTCGTCGTTGATTAGGGTTGGGTCGTCGCTACCAATCCATTTCACTGAATAAGGCGGGTTAGAGACAATGGCATCAAAGGGTTTGTCATCTAAAAAGTGTGGTTCGATTAAGGTGTCACCCAACTGAATATTAAACTTGTCGTAGTTAATGTTGTGCAAAAACATGTTCATGCGCGCCAAGTTGTAGGTGGTGTGGTTGAGCTCTTGACCAAAAAAACCATCCTCAATGATATGCGCATCAAAGTGCTTTTTGGCTTGTAAGAGCAATGAACCGGAACCCGCCGCAGGGTCATAGATTTTATTCACACTGGTTTGGCCGTGCATGGCCAACTGCGCGATCAATTTTGAAACGTGCTGAGGGGTGAAAAATTCGCCACCGGATTTACCCGCATTGGCGGCATAGTTTGAAATCAGGAATTCGTAGGCATCCCCAAACAAGTCTATTTGGTTGTCTTCAAACTCACCGAAAGAAAGCTCAGACACTCGTTTTAATACCTTTGCTAAACGATCGTTTTTTGCAGTAACCGTATTACCTAAACGATTGCTGGTGGTATCAAAATCCGCAAACAAGCCTTTGATGTCTTTTTCTGAATCATAGCCATTGGCTGAGTTTTCGATTGCCGCAAAAATTGCTGCCAAATCCGTATTTAAATTTTCGTTTTTGTGTGCATTAGCCGCCACATTGCTGAACAACTGGCTAGGAAGGATAAAATATCCTTTAGTGCGAACTGCATCATCTTTAGCAGCCAGAATGTTTTCATCATCGTCAGACATGGCTGCGTAGTTAACACTCTCATCACCGCCAGTAATATAGTTGACAAAGTTTTCACTGATAAAACGGTAGAACAGCGTACCCAATACATATTGTTTAAAATCCCAACCATCCACTGAGCCACGTACATCGTTGGCAATAGCCCATATCTGGCGTTGAAGTTCTGCACGTTGTTGTAAACTTGTCATCAATAAATTCCCTTAAGGCATATTATCTTTTATCTGCACATTTTAGTAAGTGAATTAGAGTCAGCGTTGACTCTAATTCACTTACCATCAATGAAAGTTATACTACCATAAATTTTCTATAACTAATCTGCTACTTAGAGATATAAACGACTTAACTCTCTTATCGTTTACCTATCCTCTCCATTATCCAATCATCCACTTCTGACTCAACCCAAGCCACTGACTTAGCCCCTAACGATACTTGCTTAGGGAAAGTACCCTCAGAAATAAATTTATAGATACTCGAATGACCCAGTGATGTTTTTGCCATCACTTCTTTCAGTTTAATTAAACGCATGGAATTTCTCCGGTTGGTTATTAGTACATAACCTTTCCGGGGCCAGTATTTTTTTATGTCTCTCAAATGAAAAACTTACACATATACATCACTAACTTGCATAAACCACTTAAGAGGAATTAATAATGCAAGGTCAACAGTCGTTATATGAATTTAAGCATCCGGTAAATGATAAACAGATACTAGAAGCTGCTGCCTACATCATCGCTCAGAAGCAGTTTCGTGATGGGGTTTTAAATAGCCCTAATGATTGCGCAGAGTACTTAAAACATAAACTAGCAATACATGAGCATGAAGTTTTTGCTGTACTTTTTTTAGATAGCCAGAACCGCATACTGGAGTTTAAAGAGCTATTTAGAGGCACTATTAACGCAGCTAGTGTTTACCCTAGAGAAGTCGTTAAAGAGGTGCTGGAGCTTAATGCTGCATCCGTTATCCTAGCGCATAACCACCCTTCCGGCGTTACTACCCCATCTCAAGCAGACAAGCTTATTACTACCAAGCTTCAACAGGCACTTAACCTAATTGATGTATCAGTGCTTGATCACATCATCATTGGCGAGAGCACGTATTCATTTGCTGAACATGGTTTAATTTAAAAGGAGTTAAATATGGCGTTAAAAATAGAGCAAGTAGCAGGCTTAAAAGTGCCTAACTCTTTTATTAGTGTGATTGTAAGCGCAGTTGCTAATAGAGGTGATTCTGTAGGAACAGCTAAGGCGGTTACACTTAACTTTAGAGATCCAGATTACAGCCCTGAAGCTGGAGGCTTTCACCCTGTAGAGGTTAGGTTAGAAAAGAAGGCCACCAGCTGGCAGCTTATTTATATTACTGACTTCTCGTATCAGGGCCGTCATACCCCTGAACTGATAAAAGAAATTGATGTGTGCTTCAGCATTAAGCAGGTTTATCACTTTTTAGCTGGTTGGTTGAACGCTAAGGAAGGTAAAGAGCTATTAGACCTATTCATTTCAAACTTTGTTGAGTACTACAACACAGGTTGTTATCAGGTAACTGTTACTACTGAGTAAAGGGAGGTTTTTATGGCTGAAGTACAAGCAGTTAAAGATCTTGATACAGTAAGGCTCGTTAGCTATTTACTAGAAAAGCGTTGCTCAAGACAAATGAGCCAGATATGGAATATTGGCTTAAATCTCGCGCTTAGAATATCTGACTTACTTGCAGTGAAGTTTACTGACATAAGTAACAATAGGTTGATTATTTATGAGTCAAAGACCTCGAAATTAGCTGAAATAAAGCTAAATGATAAGGCGCTTACCTTGATCAACGAAATTAAACTAACTCATCCACACCACATCTACTTATTTCAATCATACCGCAATCAACAAGCGATTAATTCAAAGCCTAGACCGCTATCACGCAGAGCTGTCACAAAAGCATTTGCGTTAGTAGGTGAAGAACTAAATATTCATTTGGGGACTCACTCAATGCGTAAAACACGCGGTTATCACTTGTATCAGAAAACCCATGACATCGCCCGAGTAATGAAAATGCTCCGCCATAGCTCCGAAGCAACCACACTTCGTTACATAGGCATAACACAGGAGGAAATAGACAAAGACTTTGAAGAACTAGAGCTATAAACCCTAACAGCGCCATTCTGGTGCTCGTGATACTTAACTAAAAGGAAAACATTATGTCTTTAAATAAAGCCGTTTCGTGCGGCTTAGTTGGTAATGAGTTATCAAAACAGATAACTGGCAGTAGTGACTCTAGCGTAAGCAGAACAGCAGTGGCTATAGGCTCCGGTGCAGCCGCTGGAGCACTTACATCTGGCGCAATAGTAATTGGTGCAGGTGTTGCGTCTGCGCCTGTTACAATCCCTCTGGCGGTAGCTGGTGGAGTAGTTGCTGGCATTGCTAGTTTGTTTGATTAGTTAAATACGAGTGCTCATATTGAGCACTCTTTTATAGCGTAATAGCACCGTTTATTTTTTTAGGTTCTCATAATGGTATTTTGGGAACTTGCCAGCCCTTATATAATAAGGGCTTGAGCTTATTTAGCTAGTTGAAGGTCTCAAAACCTCGTTAAAAAGAATTATGAGAAGCACAGGTCTTAATTAGAATATTACCTCTGACTATAACGAAAATATTGCAGCCCTAAACCACACTATTTGGTATTCGGTTTTAGAAAGTAACTTCGTTGATAAAAGATATTGTCATTCTTGAATGAAATTGGAGCTATTTGTATCAAGATAGTAATAATCTCGCTATAGGAATGAGCAAGCTGACTTACTCAATATTTGAAAACGACGCACTTGATCTGACTTTAAATATTCAAATAAACGAAGCTTTAACTCTCAATATTAATTTTGCAGGCACAATGCGATACCGCACCTTGTTAAAACGGCACAAACTAGTAATGTAGCTAAAAGTCAGGGAAAAGATATCATTTTTCTAGAAGATACCTAACCTACGAAAATGGCTTGAATGAACTAAAAGTAGTGAAGAAACTAAACTTGCGGATGCACTTGAAGCTAAACTTCTGAAAATAAAATTCTTTTTAAAGCCTCGGCAGAATGTGAAGAAGATCTACCTCGGCATTGTAACTGATATAGAGGCCTAGATAGCATTTCACCTTTAACTTGACTCAAGCGCTTTAACTTTTTTAGTTGCACTAAATCTTCTGTGACCACATTTGGCAATATGGCTATTCCCATTCCTTGTGCGACTGAGCGAGCTATAGCTTCATTACTCCCTAGTTGCATACTATTACTAACTTTTATACCTTGTTTTTCTAACATTTTAACTGACATTTCACGTGTTCCAGAGCCTGGCTCACGGAGTAACCAAAACTGTTGGTTAAGCCATTCATTTATATTAGGGCTAGGCTTAAAATGAGGTGGGGTAACGACACTCATCAAATCATCTTGCCAGTGTGTAGGTACTATCTTTTTTTCTGTTGGTGTCCCTTCAACAAGAGCCAAGTCAATTGAGCACTCAAGCAACGCATGTTCAATCTTTTCCGTATTTTCGACCTTCACTTCAACTTTTATATTTGGGTAAGCACTACAGAACCTGGCTAAGTAAGGTGGTAACCAATAACTTGCAATTGTAGTGCTAGTACCAATGACAATTGTGCCACGCTTTAGTCCGGTACGTGACTTTATATCGTCTATTGCCGTCTTTTCAATAGCAAAAATATTACGAGCATGTTCATATAAAGCAACTCCGCCCTCAGTTAATGCGAGTTTTCTCCCTTTTGTGGCACGTTCGATAAGTTTAAGACTTAATTGATGCTCTAGCTCTTTTAACGCTTTAGATACCGCTGGCTGACTAATGAAAAGAGTTTCTGCCGCACCCGAGAAGCTTTGCAATTTCGCTACAGTATAAAAGACTCTCAATGCGTTCAAGTTCATAAGATAACCTTAAGTTATTAAATCATAAAATTAATGTATTGGAGTTATATTTTGGGTCTTTCTAAAATGCAGTCAAGTAAATAAAGCAATTTATTGAAGGACGTTTATGTTGTTCTATACGCGGTGTCTATTTAAATCCCAAACAAAAAAACTCACAGATAGTCGATGGTGGTTGGGCCTAATGTTGGTAATTACATTAGCAAGTATATCAATAGCCCTAAGTAAACTTTCCGTTTTGCAAAATGCACAAGTTAGTTCACTCACTATTGGAATTATCCTCGGCATCATAGTAGGAAACAGTTTGTTTTCCCGTATCGCAACTCATACTGATATTGGAGTAGACTACGCAAAAAGCTTCTTACTTAAAGCTGGCATCATTTTATTTGGCTTTAGAATTACATTCTCACAAATAACAGAAATTGGTTGGTTAGGGCTAGTTATTGATTTAGCCATATTACTAGGTACATTTATCCTAGCAATTCAGTTAGGTAAACGTTTATTTAAACTTGATGAGCAAACAACTATTCTTATTGGTGCTGGGAGCTCTATTTGTGGTGCTGCAGCAATAATGGCAACAGAACCAGTTATTAAAGCACAAGCACATAAAGTATCTATTGCGGTCGCAACAGTCGTTGTATTTGGAACCCTAAGTATGTTTACTTACCCCTTAATGTTTGAATATATAGGGTTGAGTGAATACGAATACGGTATTTTTGTTGGTTCAACCATTCATGAAGTAGCTCAGGTAGTTGCTGCGGGTACCGCTATTAGTGCAAATGCAGCCGACACGGCAGTAATTGAAAAAATGTTAAGGGTAATGATGCTTGCCCCATTTTTGTTTGGTTTATCATATTGGCAAAAACGAAAGGATACAAAGAAAAACTATAACTTAGAAAAATCTTCAGACCTATCAATTCCTTGGTTTGCGGTTTACTTCATTTTAGTAAGTGGATGTAATTCACTAATTAACCTATCTCAGAGTACAACAAACAATATTGTGTGGTTTGATAATATATTACTCACTATCGCCATGGTGGCATTGGGACTACGAACTCACATTGGGGCAATTCGTCAAGCTGGAATAAGACCCCTACTTTTGGGAAGTTGTTTGTTTATATTTTTAACGTTAGGCGGTTTCGGAATTAACACTGGAGTAAAAGCACTTTTATAGTTGGGTTCAACTACAGGCGAATCGTTAAAAGTGCAAAATATGATTAGTCTGATCTTGCTTCCTAGTCGTTAGCGAGTAGACGTGAAATCTCTCTCAAATACAGTAATAAAAATTTACTACATGATTTTTTAAGAGGAGCGCTTGACCGCACCTGCGAAGGCAAAATTTAGCGGTCAAGCGATAAACTATTATGAATGTTTATGGTTGAGAATTCAGCTCAATTGGAGAGAAAAAATCAGAAATAGGAGGTTTAGCTGTTTCATTGGGCCAAAGTATATTCTCTACTTGTTTGCTCTGCTCCCAATGAACAAAGTCAGGAGCTTTGTCTATTTTCGCCTTTTTAATATTGGCACCAGAAGCGCTACTCAAATTATCAGCAACACTTTCAACAAAAGATAACACGTTTGGCTCATCAGTTGCTGCATTATAGTATGCAATCAAAACCCCATTGAAGAAAACAGCTTTATCACCGTCTTCCGCAGAAATTGAACATAAATCCATAGTTACTCCAGCTCATATATTTTTGCCAAAGCTATCATATGCATTAAATCGCGCCTGATTCTGGGAAAAAGGTTTAAATTTAACTAATAATTGATGAAATCACATAGACCGCGAGCCTAAAAGAAACTTCTTGGTTGTAATGTGGAATATTCACATCTAAAATTACTGTTTATTTGTACAGTATTTTGTGATTATGCTTAGCAAACTTACCCCTTCAACCACAGAATTACCTATTGCAGACTTTTCAGTTGCTGCAGGTTTCCCCAATCCATGCGAAGATCACCTATCCGACTCAATCAGTTTAGATGAGCTCCTAATTAAGCGCCCTAGTAGTACATTCCTATTCAGGGTGTCAGGCAACAGCATGTCCCCAGACATTACTGACGGCTCGATAATAGTTGTAGATAGGTCAGTAACAATTAAAACTGGACGAATCGTATTAGCTACATTAGACAACGAATTTGTTGTGAAAGAACTACAATTAAAAAACAACAAAGCCGTTTTTATTAGTAAAAACCCGGCCTTGTTGATCAAATGCAACTCTCTAACAAATTCACTTAACTTACTGATATTTAGGCAGACCAAGGGTGTTGATCTTATTTAGCGCCTTCACTTTGATCATCGCTTCAACCAGTTGGCGATTGT
>NZ_JBECOT010000079.1:0-14587 GCF_040104395.1 Pseudoalteromonas sp. BZA4 | reverse complement strand
TATTCATGCTGTTGTGTGGTAACAAGCCTAATTGCACGTTCACGAAATTCTGATGTATAGCGATTTGATTTTTTCATAGTTCCAGTTTCTCAAGTTATTGAGTCTCTGGCAAACACGGGGCGATTCAAATTTGAGGTTCTTTGATTTTATAGTCTGATATTGTCACTAGGTTAGATAATTTGCTTTGGATATCAGCAAAGAATTTATGTTCAAACACCTTTTCTTTGAGTCTTTTTTTCAATGATGATTGTTTTGTTTCGATGCCATTAAACAGAAATACTTCGTCATAAATCCTAATAGTATTCTCGTTAGCAATTAACTCTGGGCCTTCAGTTAACTCAAAAGTAGCCGTTGCATTGAGGGTGCTTAGCTCTTGCTTTAAGTTTAGCTCTTTAAGTTTTGCCCTTACATTTGGCAATAATTTATTGCCGCTTATAACATTCGTGTTGAGGTTTACTTTTGCTTGTTCCACAGCTTTTTTTTGAAGTAGATGCTCGATTACTTGTGCGTCGTACTCAGTGGTGTTACTTAGCGTTAAATTGACACTAACTTTTTCTGCACCATAAGCACTCCCGAGTGCATGGAATACAATCGATAGAAAAACCCCATTTGCTAGCGCTTTCAATGAATTCATTAAAACAATCTCCAATAGCTAAAACTATATTAATCATTTCATGAATTTCATTTCGCGCAGATGTTAAAAACAAAACTAAATATCAATTTTTTACAATAGGTTATGAAAAAATCTCATTGTATTTTTTATATTCTTACAAACCTGCATTCAATAATTTATACTTTTAACTTTGAAGGAGGATTTATGAAATTTGTATTTTTACTAGTCATTTTAGTATTGAGCCATAGTGCTCATGCAGCTGATACTGTGAGAGTTATCAAGTTTAAAACTATCGGCCTCACAGTAAATGAATACAACATTGTAGATTTGATACATAAAGAAGCAGCTGAAAAGCTCGGCGCTTATTTCATTATTAGCAATTCACAAGCAGGTGTATCAAGCTATAGCGAGAAGGCCCGCATTTTACGTCCGATATCGGTAAGTATTGTTGACTATAAAATCGAAGATAGTGAAATAATAGCGACCATACGCTATGAACATGCAGCTTTAGAGGTTGTAACGGAGAACTATAAGTTATACATGAGGAACAAGAAAGATATCGGAGAATTGGAAAACGATAAGATAATTGAATTTTGCCAAAAATTCTCATCAAACTCTTTAGAAATCGAGAACATTCTCTCTAACTCAGAACTTAACGATTCAACAGCCCCTTCAAAGGATGATGAGCTCCTAACACTATCAAAAGAGTCTGACTCTATAAGTCAGTTATTAATAAATGAATGTAATTTATCTAAACTCACCGAGAAAACCCCGTGATCAGAACAAAGTGATGTCGCGGGGATGAATAGGTGTCACCCCTGCTCTTGGATATATTTTCGTATAGTCTCTGCGCTTGCATTCCCTACAGAACACACAAAGTACCCATCAGACCAAAATGTTTTCTCTTTCCAAAATTGGTTTTTCAGATAAGGAAATGATTTCCAGATTTTAGCGGTTGTGGCTTGCTTAATCCTCCTTGCGTGCTGGCCTACTGAATATCGAGTGCCGATTGTAATCAGCATATGAATGTGATCTTTGTCTATCTCAACCTCTTCGATCCTAAAGTCAGATGATAGAGAAACATCGAAAACCGTTTTCTTAACAAACTCACCCAGCCTTCCGTTTAGCAGAGGTTTTCTGTACTTAACCACCAAAATTAAATGAAGCGAAATTAGATATTTGCAGTGAGATTTAGTTTCATATTCCATCTTGACAACTTGGCCTTATACAGTAGTCTATACAGTATATGAAAAAGACGCTCAGATACAACTACAGGCTAAACCCTACGCCAGAACAAGAAGTTAAGCTCATTGAGTTTGGTGCGATAGCGCGTGGCATTTGGAATCTGTTGTTGTCTGAAAATATGCGTCGTTATGAATACGATAAAACATTCCTGTTTTACAAAGATATGGCTTCTCTCCTCAAGGAAATTAAGCCATTCGAGGAATTTAGCTGGATTAAAGCCTTTGATTCTGCTGCTGCTCAGCAGGTTGCTCGCGACTTGGAAACAGCGATGAAGAATGCATTTTCTAAAGGTCGTTTGCAGCATTTTCCAAAGCACAAAGTTTCCTACAAAAGGAAGCGGCTTCACAATGATAGCTTCCGAGCGGTCAATAATTCCAACTGTATTCGAATTGAAAATGACGCTATAAGCATCCCAAAAGTCGGTAAAGTGCCAATCGTTCTGCATCGTGAGCTAGTGAGCAAAATTAAGACCGTCACTGTTCAATATCGTCACGGAAAATGGGAATGCAGCATCACACAGGAAGTAGAGTGTAAAACGGCTAAACAGGTTTTGGAAAAGATCACTGGTTTTGATATCAACTCAAAGCAAACGGTGGTTGGTTCGAACGGATTTGTGGCCGATAATCCGAAGTTTTTAAAACAGTCAAAAGAGAAGCTAAATCAATTGCAACGCCAGCTTGCGCGTCGAACCAAAGGCTCAAATCGTTGGCACAAAACTAAACAACGCATCAATAAACTACACGGTAAAATCTCAAGGCAAAGGCTCGACTTTGCGCACAAAATTTCACGACAGATAATCAATGAAACTGATATAGCGTGTTTTGAAGATTTAAACGTAAAAGCGATTCAAAAGTTCAATGGCAGCATGGTTGCCGATAACGTAATGGGGCTGATAACTCAGCTTTCAAAATACAAAGCTGAGTTAGAGGGTAAGTTGTATCACGAAATTGGTCGATTTGAGAAGTCCACTGGGATCTGCTCAGAGTGCGGCCAAAACCATGTTTTAACATTGAACGATAGGTATTTCACTTGTGTAGCTTGCGGAACGTATCAAAACCGTGATCTATCGTCGGCTAAGAGCATAGAAAAGACAGGTGAATTAGATTTAATTGCGGCTGGAATCGTCGCAAGGGTAGCACCCGTATCTCAGGAGAAACAATCCGTTAAAACGAAAGTCTTCGAATTATCGAAGTTGGATTTTGGATCTGAGAAAAAAGAAGCAGCCTAGCCGTTAAGCTAGACTGTAGAAGCCCAGTGATCAGAGCGAAGCGATGTCGCTGGGTAGTTCACTTAAGAATAACGACAGTTCATAAAAATGGACGTTAAAAGATACCGTTCGTTAGTTTATGCATATAAAGCAGCCTGCGCCATTACTTATTTAAGCGTCAAAACTTAAAGCGTGAAAGCTTAGGTATGTATCGGTTAGTGTCAGACTTATATTTTAGAAAATCATCGCCATGCACTTTCTTCAAATAAGGCTCTTCAATTTGTCGAACAATCACTTCAATGCAAATCCAACATACAAAAGCACATGCCCAAAGCAGCAAATGTGGGAACGTTATACACACCCCTGCCCAAAATAGAAAAATACCAAAGTAAATGGGGTTGCGAGACTTTGCGTAAATCCAGTGGGTAATAAGTGCAGTCGTTTCTTGCTGGTCAACGCCAATACGCCATGAATCTCCCATTTGAATTTGAGACAACAAAGTTACAGCAATTCCGCAGGCGCCAATCAAGGAGCCGAGAAGCTGAAATGGAATTGAAGGAACAAATAGTAGGGGCGCACGTCCTAAGTAACCAAAAAGAACTAGACCAAATGCAAAGCAAAACGTAACCACGAATATAGCCCCTGGTACAATTTCTATTAATGGTGCGTTTATAGATGCTGCTCTTATACCAAAATCACCATTTCTCTTATATTGAACAAAGCTTCTACCGAGGACGGCTAGCGCCAAAAAACTACTAATTAAAATAAGCGAAACCATATCTATCCTTATCGTACATGACGTTAAGAATATGATTGTAAAGTCTATACTTAATAAAGAGTCAATAGGTACCTAAAAATCGTTCAGGTAAAACTTGGGCATTTACGAATAAATGCCCAAGAACACTACTGATCCCCTTTACTATGCACGAGTCGATAGAGTACAGGCAGCACTACCAGTGTTAGCAAGGTTGACGATATTATCCCGCCGATGACCACCGTGGCCAAAGGCCGTTGCACCTCTGCACCTATGCCCGTATTGAGCGCCATGGGCACAAATCCAAGGCTTGCCACTAGTGCTGTCATTAATACCGGACGCAAGCGAATAAGTGCCCCTTCAACAATGCTATTCACTAATTCTCCGGTTTCTAGCAAACGTTGCTTGATGAAGGACAGCATTACCAATCCGTTTAATACGGCAATCCCAGACAACGCGATAAATCCTACCGACGCGGATATGGATAAAGGCATATCCCTTAACCAAAGGGACATTACACCGCCTGTTAATGCCAAAGGGATACCTGTGAAGATAATCAACGCATCGCGTATAGAACCAAACGCAATTACCAGCATTGTCAAAATCACAAACAACGTAACCGGTACCACAATCGTCAATCGTTGACTCGCACTTTCGAGCTGCTCAAAGGTTCCACCATAGTCGAGCCAATAACCAGCAGGTAAATCTACTTCATCATTAATTCTCGCCTGAGCTTCTTCAACAAAAGTGCCAATATCTCTGTCACGCACATTTGCTGTGACAACAATACTACGTTTGCCATTCTCCCGGCTTATTTGGCTAGGTACTTCTTTAAATGCAAGTGTGGCTAATTCGCTTATTGGTACATGCTCACCAGAGGGCGTGACTATGGGAACGCTCTCAAGCTGAGTGAGTTCATTTCGAATGTCGTCGGCATATCGCACGACAATTTCAAAGCGTCTGTCGCCCTCAAAAATCATTCCAGCGGTTTCTCCACCTGTCGCAGCATTGAGCCATAACTGCAAGTCGGCTATATCCAAACCAAAGCGTGCCAATTGATCAGGCTTTGGTGTGACGGTGAAGATTGGAATGCCTTCTACCTGCTCAAGCCTCGCGTCATCAGCCCCTTCAATCGTTGAAATAACGGACAAAATGTCAGAAGCAGATGCAAAGAGGGTATCTAAGTCATCCCCAAATAGTTTTATGCCCAAATCTGCCCTTACCCCACTGATCAATTCATTAAACCGCATTTGAATAGGTTGGGTAAATTCATAATTATTGCCGGGCAAGGTAAACAAGTCCTCTTCAAACGTTTCGACTAGCTCGGCTTTAGTCATTGATGGATCGGGCCATTGTTCCCTAGGCTTCAAAATAACAAACGTATCAGTAATGTTGGGCGGCATAGGATCGGTAGCGACCTCACCCGTACCCGTGCGACCGAATACCGTCTGAACTTGCTCATACTGCATAAGTTTCGCTTCAAGAGTTTTTTGCATTTCAACTGCTTGTTCTACCCCAGTCCCAGGGATGCGTATCGCTTGTACTAAGATATCACCTTCATTGAGCTGGGGAATAAACTCGGAGCCTAATTTACTGCCCATCCATAAACTGCCGACAACCAAAGCACTCGCTGCTACTACCACTAGCCATCTAAAACGCAGCGCTCCGGTTAAAACAGGACGATAGACTGCCTTTGCACCTTTAATAATTGGGCTTTCTTTTTCGCTAATTTTACCTCTCATGAAAATTGCTATCGCCGCAGGCACTACGGTAAAACAAAATACCATTGCGGCAAGCAAAGCCATTATCACGGTCGCTGCCATGGGGTGGAACATTTTACCTTCGACGCCAGTGAGCGTGAACAAGGGGATATAAACAATGGTAATGATCAATACACCAAACAAACTGGGGCGTATGACTTCATTAGTGGCTTCATATACAACATTCAGCCTTTCTTTGAGCGGTAGAGTAGCGCCGTTTTGTTTCTGGGATTCGGATAATCGTCTGATACAGTTTTCAACAATGATAACTGCGCCATCGACAATCAAGCCAAAATCCAGTGCGCCTAAACTCATCAAGTTAGCAGACACATCTGTTTTGACCATGCCCGATATCGTGGCAAGCATTGCCAAGGGTATTACAGCGGCGGTAATAAGTGCAGCTCGCACATTCCCAAGCAAAACGAATAGCACAACGATGACAAGTAAAGCGCCCTCGACGAGGTTTTTCTGCACTGTGTCGATGGTTTTGTCAACGAGGCTTGTCCTATCGTAAACCGCTTCAAGGATTACGCCCTCGGGTAAGCTTGTTTTAATGGTTTCGAGCTTACTGTCCACAGCTTTGGCGACCGTACGAGAGTTTTCTCCCACTAACATCATTGTCGTGCCAATCACTGTTTCTTGGCCATTTAACGTGCCGGCTCCAGAGCGCAGCTCTTTACCGAGGTTGATTTGGGCGATGTCTTGAATTTTTACCGGTACGCCATCAATGATCTTAACAACCACTTGGCCGATATCGTCGATGCCCTTAAGTTGGGCTTCCGATCTGATCAGTACTTGTTGCCCATTTTGTTCTACAAAACCAGCGCCTTGATTCGCATTGTTGCGTTCTAGCGCACTGAGAAGGTCACCTGTACTTATCCCAAAGTTTATCATTGCGACTGGATTAGGATTCACATGATATTGCTTTTCAAATCCGCCTATCGCATAAACCTCGGTCACCCCCTCAACAAGCGACAATTGGGGCTTAATTACCCAATCATGGATCTCCCTTAATGCCATAGCATCATAGGGTTGACCGTTGTCCTGTCGCGCCTGAGGCTCAGCACTTAACGAGTACATGTAAATTTCACCCAAGCCTGTGGAGATAGGGCCCATTTCAGGGGTTAACCCTGTTGGCAATTGCGCCGCGATGGCGGTGAGACGCTCGTTGACGAGATTTCGTGCGAAATATAAATCAGTGCCCTCTTTAAACACGACTGTGACTTGCGACAAACCATAGCGTGATATCGAGCGGGTATACGATAAATTAGGCAAACCGGCCAGCGAGGTTTCAACTATAAACGTTATGCGTTGTTCAGTCTCCAAAGGCGAGTAACCTGGGGTTGCGGTATTTATCTGCACTTGCACGTTGGTGATATCAGGCACAGCATCAATCGGCAATTGTTTGTAACTATACATACCAAAAAAGGCGACAAACAAGGCGAACAACATCATGACACCACGTCGCTCAATGGATAGACGGAGTATTGGTGCTATCATGTTCTCACCTCACCGTTTTTATGGACTTGGCTTTGCTTTTGACAATAAATGCGCAGGTAATTAGTCATCATCGCCCGCCTCCATTTTTAATAAATCAGCTTTTAGTAGATAGCTATTTTCTACAACGACTTGCTGGCCTATTTGAACGCCCTTCACAATCTCTACTAAACGGTTGTCCGTGTTCCCAATCTTTACTTGGCGGGGGTAAAATCGCTCCCCTTCTTTGACAAAAACAATGGTTTGCCCATCTAACTCTTGTATTGAACTTTTGGGGAGAGCCAGATTGACTTCTTGGAACCCAATCTGAATATAACCCTCTACCATAGCGCCTAAAGGCCAATAACCACTGCCATTATCAACGTTCACAAACGCGATAGAATAAGGTTTGTCATCAGGTGAGGACGTAATGTGGCTTATACTTGATTGTTGCTGCAATTCCTCAAGCCTTAAAGTGACTTCCATATCAGCGGCAATACGAGTACGTTGTTTGGGGAAAATAGCCAATTGAGCAATTGCGCGAGAGTAATTAGCAACAGAAAGCAGTACTTGACCGTTGGTGAGCTCACCATCATTGGCGTGTCTAGCTATGATTTTTCCAGACATCGGTGAGGTGATTGAGTATTGATTTAAACTCTCGTTTGACTCAATGATTGCCAGTGTGTCACCTTTTTCTACTTTATCTCCAATATTCACCATGATACGTTTTACAACACCGTCGAAGCGGGCACGAATATGACTCAGTGACGCAGGATCATGAACTATCCGCCCAAAGGTTCTGGTTGTGAGCGATAATGTTCCTGATGCGGCCGATGCAGTCACGATATCGTGTTCAAGCATCCGTTCTTGAGATAACACTACGTACTCGGGTCTTTCTTCGGCTTCCTCATCGTCATCATCAGCCAGGGCGACAGAAGCAAACAGTAAAGTAACTAGCATGACTAACATGCCAAGCAAGTCACGTGCGCTAGTAACTAATGTAAATTGTGATTTATTCATTATTTTTTCTCTATTCATTGTGATGATTGAGCAGACGTCGAGGGAGAGTCAGAAAACACGGGAATTCCCGTAAGTGCCTCTAGATCTGCGCTTCGAAGGTGAACTAAGCCTGCGGCTTTTATCATAGTTCGTTGCATATCTATGAGTTGCTGTTGCGTTGTCACCCACTCTATGTAGTTGTAGCGACCACTTTCATAGCCATCCCGCGCCAATTTCAATGCAGATTCCAATGTTGGGACGACATTGTCTTGAAGGGTCGTAACAGTGAGCAAGGCTTGGTCTTTTGCGCTAATGACTTGATTTAATTGGCGAGTGAGTTCACGAATTTTCGCTTGTTTTTGATAGTCTATACTGTCAAGCAATGCGCGCTGTTGTTCGTATTCACCTAGATTCCGCTGCTTGGTATTTAACGGCACCGAAATACTGGCGACTAACGCTGTGTCATCAATTCCCTGCATTCTTCGGATACCGGCTTCCCACGCAATGTCGAACTGCTGACTGGCCTGAACCACTCTCAATCTGGCCTCTTGTACCCGATAGTTATCAGCATAAAGCAGAACGTGTGGATTGCTTTGAAGCTGTGAAAGCATATGTTCAAGTGATAGTGAATTTGGAAACGATAACAGTGTCCCTTCAACTTCCGCAAACACAGCGTTAGTGTCACCCCACATGATGGCCAGGTCGCGTTTATACTCATTGAGTTTTTGTTCACTTATCAATAACGACAAACGCGCCTGCGACAACGCTGACTCTGCACGTTTTTTCTCAAGTGGTGAAGAAGCCCCCGCTTCAACCCGTGTAGAGACTGTCTGAAGCATTGTGCGAGCCAGCATTTCAGCTCGTTGCTCAGTCTTGTGCAACGCTTGTTGGACAATGACATTGATATATCGTCGAGTTGTTTCACCCAAGATGTCCAGCGTACGAATGCGCCGTTGTGTAAGCAGTTGTGCTTTTTTTGAACTCACCACATTCATTCGGCCGCTGACTTTATCTCCAAGCTCGATGACCGACGATAAGGTCAGTGTCAATTCGGCATCTTTAATACCAGACACTTCGCCTGTTCCCAACACATTATCAACTTCAACCCCAACAGACATTTCAGGTCGTAAGCTGGCCATTTTTGATTCACCATCCAAAGCCGAAGATTTAAATTCGAACACAACTAAATCTGGGTTGTTTGATAATGTGCGTTTGAGCGCATTTTCAAGCGTGATTGAAGACTTTTGCGCATTGGCAGATTGAACAGATATGCTCATGGTTACCAGTGCAGCAGATATCAATTTCAGATACGCTGAGCTAGCTTTTTTTATGCCCAGTGGGCGTGAAGAACTCATAAAAGAACCTTTTGTTCATAAGATAACGACATACATGGAAAGCACCCATGCAAACATATAGGAGGGAATGGATTAATGTTGAGGTGGGCGCAAAAGGCCTTCGACTAGGCCGTCAGTGACGTTGCGGGAATAACTGTATTGATTGGTATATAACGGTTTAGATACGTCATTTATTGGGTGCTGTGCCAGAAACTTAATCTGTCCACATTGACACAGCACACAATGGAAACACTTAGACTCTTCACTCGACGTATTATCACCAGCATTTACATTTTTTTCGGGAACATCATAAGTGCCTATCGACTTTGATTGTTCAGGGACTGACGATACCTCCGCAGGGTAGTCATCGCATTGAGCGGCGAACGAAAAGCCCGATTGACACATGAGCAAAGTAATAAGTAGCCATGCCAACCTACGCAGTTTTGATGTGCAATTAAAAATTGGCATTTTCTTATCAACTTTGCGCATTAAGCGCTCGCTGTCTTTCATTTCCAGCATCTTCGAGGATCATTTTTGCCCCGCGCAACACAACGCACGAAACTATCACACCGATAACCAGATCAGGCCATCGAGAATCGAGCCAAAACACCAAAACGCCAGCAAAGATAACACCTAAGTTGGCAATCACATCGTTGGCTGAAAATATCCAGCTTGCCCGCATATGCACTTCTTCATTTCTTTGTTTGCGTATGATCACAAGACAAATGACATTAGCAACCAGTGCAACTGCCCCCATAGCCATCATTAGTCCCGATACAGGTTCGCTACCGTAAATTGACCGTCTTACAATATCAATGATAATCAACACACCCAGTGCCATCTGAAAAAAGCCGCTAATTCTAGCCGCATTGGCTTTGTGCAATAGCGATTTACCAATAGCATAAAGGGCAACACCATAGACAACTGCGTCGGCGAGCATATCAAGTGAATCGGCTATTAATGCGGTTGAATGAGCAAGCAACCCGATCCCCATTTCTATAACAAACATTGTCGCGTTTATTCCCAAAAGCCAATACAAAACCTGTCGTTGAGACTGGTCTTTTATTTCAACTTCGCACCCACATCCGCTCATTAGAAACACACTCTTTACTGATGAATAGTATGAGTATAAAGTCTATACTTGGTATAGAGTCAACGGTTAGGAGAAAAAAATGAAAATTGGTGATGTCGCAAAGACGACAGGTTGTAGTATTCAGACCATTCGTTTTTATGAAAAGAAAGGGCTATTGCCTGAGCTCAAGCGCTCAAGTGGAAATTATCGTGTCTACGACAAGGGGACTATTGAACAACTCCTATTTATTAAACAGTGTCGTTCATTGGATATGTCTATCATGGAAGTAAAAACGCTCATGGACAGTCGTTCGAAGCCAGATCAGAGCTGTTCAAATATCAATACGTTAATAGCTAAGCATTTATCAGACGTCATTATTCGCATTGAAGAGCTAAACGCATTAAAGTCATCACTCGAAAATATGGCGTCAAAGTGTGATCAAAACAAAACCATTAGGGACTGTGGCATTTTAAATTATTTACACACTTAAAAGTGTAAGAAGCACACAGTTTCACTGTGCGCACTCGCCTCAACGTGTATCTATCGGCTAACATTCGTCATTTGTGTAGATTTATAAGGCAAAAATCAATAGCCTGAACTTTTGATACTGAGTCAGCCATGCATATTCATTTGTGGCCCTACAAAGCGATTTACATCGGAATCAGTCCTGATAATGATGTTCATGCACATCATGCTGTCCAAATTTGCATTGGTTTAGACAAAGACATCTCGGTTCAAGATTACAAGGCACAAAGTATTCACACCGGACAATGTATTGTGATTTTCGAAGATGTCCCTCACAAGGTTTTGGCACAGGACAATCAGATTGTAGTCATCTATTTAGAGCCTGAAGATAGGCAAAACCAACAATTTCTCAAAGCCTTACGTCAAGCTAGGAGTGATGGAATTAATACTCTGCCGCTTACTAGCAAAGAATTGGGATCCATTTCTCAGCATCTATTTACTGACGTCGATATCGACAAAGTGTGGAAAACAGTAAATAAAGCGGTAGGGCTAGTCTATAGTCCTGCGCTTTCATCGCGCCCTGAGGATAAACGGGTACGAGCGGTCATCGACATTATTGCTTCGCAGAGAGGTTGTGCAATCGATATGGCGTTTTTATCATCGAAGGTTTTCTTGTCCCCAAGTCGCAATCAAGTCCTAATTGCTCAGCCCAGCTCCTGATGATAGACCTGTAATATGAATAGCTTATTGGTTGATTAGAGCGACGTATACTCCGAAACAAATAATCACTGGGTTGCAATTTAACTTCTTGAACCCAATGGATAATACTTTGTTGTGTTCTCGGAGTTATCTCAAATTGAACTTCGATCCCTGTTTTCTTCTGCGTTAATTGAACCCTTTCAAATACTTGATCGAGAGTAGCGACGTCTCGAACTTTTAAAGAGAGTAAGTCACATGATCTTAGCTTGCTATCTATAGCCAAATTCAGTAAAGCTAATTGCATCAAGTTGTTTTGAATTTCAATTCGAGTGCGAATACGCCAAATCTCTTCAAGCTTGAAAGGACGTTTCACACCAGTAGCATTGTGGTTTAGTTCTGGTTTCATAGTGACCTCCTATTTAAAAGTCACTATGAGGATAGTGGATGTATTACTGATTAGGATTTGGAAAGAAATGAATTTCGAAAAATCGAGCATTAGCAATCCATGAATAACTACTGGTATGGCAAAGCAGTTGCTTTTTATGCCACAGTATCCGCAACAAAATATCGTTTTTCAGCACAATAAGAGGCAAACGAAGAAGTAATGTGAAGACATAAAAGCTTTATACTGCGTGCTCTATTATCTAACTGCGTAACGTTAAACCTTCGCCCTATAGTAGTTGCGGTCTCTCTACCATGAGCTATCGCGTTACGGTGATCCTTGACTTCGGTTAAGACAAAGTGCTGCACACCTTCTGGCAGTGGTGAGCGTTCTAAATCAAAAAAATTCCACACGTTCTCTAGCTGTTTAATAGAAATATTCATTGAGCCACCTGATGGAAAAACAGAACTGTCAACATTAGTCACTTCAGTATCACTTGTTACTGCGAGAACAAGTTTATGACGATTTTCCCACACTTTGGAGGCTCCGCACTCTCGAAGAGCTTTAAAATGAGAATCAAACAGCGAGCACAATACCGCACTTTTAAAATGATTGGCAGGAGCTTCTTCTTGCCCAATAACTTCTAATGCTCGTGTGACTGATTGTGTAATTGCGAACTCAAGTGCTGCATACATTGCAACAAACACCAAGCCTTTCTGAGCACGATAGAAGTCTGAATTTTTAGTTTCTTCAGTCAGTGCCTCATCTGACAAATACTCTAGTATTGAATCTAGTTGCCTCAAGCGATTCATAACACCAGCATCAATATCATTAAACATTATCTACAAACCTAACTCGACAATACTCGACTCTTTCGCGTAAGCGAGGCCCTGAATTTGTGGCTCCAGTTGTCAAGCGGCGTAACTCTTCATCATCAATCCAGTTGGCTACATTTGATCCGCTAATATCAACTCCTTCTTCAATAGCATCGGCAGCTCCAATAGCAATGGCTTCAAAAAGCACTTGTGGTGTACTTCCTTTATTGCCGCGTTTAATTCCATTAGGTAAGACAGCTCTTAGTGATTCAAATGTTTTTTCAAACAGCTCTCTATACTTCTTATAGTTAAAATGTACCGATGCATCGGCCATAAAGTCATTTAGAAATATCTCTACACTGTGTTTAAAATCATCACGTTTTGTTTTGTAAGCCAAAAACTTCAAAACAAGCTCTTCTCTGGTACCGTCTTTCGCTTTAGTTGATGACACATTAACAACTTTGTTGAAGTCATCATTTTTTGCAAGTTCAATGATAAAATCATTAAATTGCCCTCTAAATACACAAGCTCGAATTTCTTGAGGAGTTAATTTGATTCCACCAGTATTCAATCTCTCAAAGAGGTCGAATCGTACTTTTAGATCACTTTTATCGCTTAGTGTTGTTACCTTAAGCGGACGTAAACTGAACTTCAAACGAAGTGAATGAGGCAGATCATTAAACGTTGCTCCATTGAACTTAGACAGGATATCTAGCCCCTTAAGTTTAAGAGGCTTATCCAGCCCAAAACTTTCTATTTGCTCTGGGGTCCCACAAAAATGAATCAATGAGTTAAGCCTTTGTACGCCATCTATTAACTCCCAAGATCCATCTCTATTTGCAGCCATGAACAAGTTAGGAATAGGTATTCCCAATAAAACAGATTCTACAAGTTTAGACTGGTTATCTTCGGGCCAACGAAATTGCCTTTGGTACTCAGGAGCAATGTTGATAATTGATTCATTCGCCATAGAAATCAACTCTTTAACAGATATATCAAATGAATCAAAATCTACTTTCCTAGTCTCTTGATCGAGTTGATTCATATAATCTTTCATGTGTTCTCCAGTGAGCTATCTAAGTTTATTCCAGTGTAACAACAACTCATATTTTAGTCGATATTAGTCAATAGGTTAGTGAATGGTGACTAGAAACACTATCTAACTATTCATGGAGGACTGAGGGCTAAGCTCACGTCGATATTCTTGTAAACTCTCACATTACAAGACACCACAACGATTAGAAAAAGCATTCGTAAAGTGCAAAGAAAAAGTGTACTAGCACACAATGGGGCAAAAACGTTTTAGAAATGGCAGCGTACCGATGCAATCGCTGCCATTTTAGGATGATAGTTTAATACTTGGTATGAATCTTTATTCTACTCACACACTTGGAATTGATTGAAATTTTTCTATTTTCAGCAATATAGAAGAGCTTCGCGTCTACCCCTTACTGGTTATTGTTCTAGGCGCAGTAGCTCCTCTCTTCAAATTTTGACAAAAAAAAAGACCGATTAACGGTCTTTTCTTATTTTATTTTTTGCTTATTCGGTGGTGCATCCATAAATAACTACCGAAAAAAACTACATTACCAAAAATGAAAAAGGTCAAACCAATAGCTTGGATTTCATTCATCTTGATCTGAACTGGTTTAATTGAGCAGGACACTTTAATAATGGACAATGATCTAATATTGAGGTGTTAAATGACAAAACGAAAAAACAAAACTTATACAACCGAATTTAAGCAAGAAGCAGTTGCTTTAGTG
>NZ_JBECOT010000078.1:0-14771 GCF_040104395.1 Pseudoalteromonas sp. BZA4 | reverse complement strand
GCTAAGGGAAAATATGAATACGACTGCGTTACGGTTAGCAAAACTTGCCGAAGCTCGGCAACATTGATAGTGTGATTACGTCAAAATCGCTTGGTACTTATACCGTCAGTATCCCTTGGTAATCACACTAATACATCTGACTACACTGCGACTTTCATCCCGTGATGGCTCGCTTTGTGTGAGTGGTTGGTTGATAACTTCTTGGTAGTTTTTATCTTGATAGCGCCAGCTTAATCCGGCTTTATTGCTTATATCAAACGCTTTAAAACGATGAGTGATGCCCGTATTTAATCCCCAACTTTTAAAGTTAAATTGCTCTGAATCAGCATTTTCTCTATCTAAACTAGCGCCTAAAAGCAGCATCGTTTTACCCTGATTAATAAAGTAATACAGGCTTGAATCAAGCCCTAACCCTTTTGCATCACGCATTGACTGTGTGGCGAATTGTTTATCTGATGCCCTAATCGCAGTACGCAGGTAGGTTGTTAGATTAAAGTAGTGGCCAACATACAAACTTGCCTGATCCAAGGTTTAAAATGTTTCTTTTGCGACTTTTGCTAAAGCACCGTCATAACGTATACCGACATCAGTACCCGAAAGGCTGTAGCTAGAATCAAGACTGTATTGATGTAATGCCAAGTCATACTGGTCAAGCTGGTGATAATTGGTTTGCTCGTATCGATAACTTGGTGTGAACTTAAGGTTGTCAGTTGAATGTAACTCAGCGCTTACGCCAGCTTTAAATATTGAACCCGTATCACTTTGTGAAGAAATATCATCTAACTCTTTAATGGCTAAATCGGAGTTAGTTGTTAAGCTAATTTGTGTATCAGCATGAAAAGTTGTATCTGTAGCAGATACTTGAATACTTGTAGTTATCGCGCTTATCGTGATGAGCTTATTAATTGAACGCATAATAATCTCCTAAAGGAGCGCCGGGTGACAATCCGGCACGCTATTGTTTAAAGGCCTAAGTTCAAGCTGTTTTGAATGTTATTAACGACTTCGGTAGTCGTCGCTGCGGTTACTTGCTCAGCAACTTGTAGGCTAACGCTGTTGCTAACAGTTGATGAAATGGTTTGCTCAACACTACTTTGTACAGAGCTCATTGCAGCTTGTTGTACATTGCTAGTCAGTGATGATTGCAGGTCATTAGTGATTTGAGAGGCCTGACTTAGACCTGCTGTGCTTAGCTCAATAGGCTCTAAAGACGCTTATACATCTGTTTGCTGCTCACTTGCTACTGATAGTTGTACGTCAGCTGCTGATGAAGCCGCAGAAAAGCCTGTTGCAGTTACGACACAGATTGGCGATAAGTGATTGTTTGAAGTTTGTCATTGTCTCGTCCTCTTTTTTGCGAATTGACATAGAGGTAACGAGTGGGCTAGAGGTTTATTCCAAAAGATTTAAATTTTTAGCTATTTTTTAAAAATATGCCGAGGTGAAGTGCCTCGGCATGAGTATGACTTAATTACATGGAGTAACTAGTTTCCATGGGTCGCCTAAATCTGGCTGATGGTTTTGAGACCACCATTTGGCCTCGTAGGTTTGACCGTTGTAGGTAACTTGATCTCCGCCTACATAGATTGCTGTTGAGTCCCAAGCAGTAGGGCAGGTACTTCCTAATTCAAATGTGACCTCAACTGAGTGAGTAGCTGATAAATTACTGAATGTATATGAACTTTGAGGATTCGCGATAAGAGTGCCATCCACTTTTACAGACGCAACACGATAACCTGCATCAGGGATAAAGTTGATAGTAAAATCTTGGTTACCTTGAGCAGCAATTACATTACTAGCATCAGGAGTTGGTGAGATTGCGCCACCACTACCAATCACTTGAGCTGAGATATCAAAGTAAACAGGAATTTCAATTGATGCGTCACTAAAGCTACCAGACAAAAACTCGAAGTTAGCAGCTGTTAGGCTCGTAACATCTATGTTTTTCAATATTAAACGTTTTTGATCTCCCTGTGATGAAGATTCATTAAGTGTAATAACTGTGTCATTATTTTCTTGTGTTAGCACCAACATAGAGTAACTGTAGTTAAATAACGGCATACTGATTACTGTTTTATCAATATCAAAATTATTAATTGTTAACTCAACATTCCAGCCCCAATTCTGGTTACTCAAAGGAACAATATAGCCTAAGCGGTCAAAGCCACCCGTCACATTATCGAACATTTCAGGTGTAAGATCAGACAAAGTTAAGCCTACTAACTCAATCGAGCTGTAAATACCTCCGTCTTGAGCTTGAACACCTACTACAAGCGACGTGTCAGTTTCGTAGGCTTTTAAATGTTTGAAGCCAATGCCTGCTGTGCCGCGAACTTTGTCTAATAGAGGGTTAAAGCCATTCACAGTTTGCGTACCTGACCAAGCTATTTCGTATATTTTGGATTCAGCAATAACATTGGCTGTATTCTGATTTACATGGCTGGCAGAGGCATTTTTGATTAAGATAGTTTGACCCGAAAATGTTAGCTCAACCCCTTGTGCTACATCTGCAACTGTTAAGTTAGCTAACGGGCTCGCAGTTTGCCAATCTCTCAGTACGATTAAATCATCACCAATAGTAAAGTCGTTCAGCGTTGTGATAGAACCTGCTTGTTCGTGAAGTTCAATAATGTCGCTTCCGCCGCCAGTAATGACGGCGTCATTGCCCCAGCCTGCCGATAGTCTTTCATCATACTGTGAGCCTTCAATCGTATCATTTGCAGGGGTATCAAAAATAGTATTGTAGCCACCAAATTTATGAACATATTTAGTAATACAGGTGCCTAATTCATCGCATGTGATTTCATCGTTGGTAAGTAACCTAGCTGTGCCCCATGCGCCGCGCAAATGAGCTGCAGCTAATAATCCAGACATAGTTGCTTGAACTTGAATAGCATTACCATCATCGTCAGTGCCGGGCCAACTTTTAGCTAATGCTTGTGACCATGTCATGTTAGCGTCTTGCAATAACTGTGTCATAACACCGTAGTTAAAGCGCATTGCATCGCGCATGACTAATTCTTGATTGTCTGGAATGAGCAGGTCTTGAAATGAATTAACTCCATTTTTACCTACAAAATTACCCTCCCACTTGTTTACATCTGTCGCTAGAATCATGTTACCGCCTGATCCAACAATTTCGACAAGCGCTTCTGTTTCACAGCCTATCCAAGTTGAGTCATCTACAAATACATAGAAACTGTCGTATTCGACACCATCAACTTCAACAACTTTTGGGCTGTAGTATCCCGCGTCAATTAAGACCGCTTCACCTAGTTGATAACCAACAAAACCCCATGCATTCATTGAGTTATATTGCATGCTTTTGAACATTTGAGGGTCGTTTGGCGTTTGTGGATTATAAATGTCGTCAACTCCAAGCTTAGTAAAAAACTCACTGATAGTGGTTGGTTCAGGGATCATACTGCCTGTTGCGCAGTCCCTGATCATTCGACCTGGTGCAGATACTTTTGCATACGTGTAAACAGGATTATTTAAGTTATCACTGTAAAAGTTAGCAAGGTTTGGGTTAATACCAGATTCGAAGTCCCTTAGACTGTCTAAAAAGCTTTGCACACCGGTACCAGCTGATACGTTACTACTGAGAACTAGTCCAACTATTGCTGCTGCTTTTGTAATTTTCATTCGATTATTCCTGTTGATAATGTTGTTACTCATGGCTTCCAACACATACCTATTCTTTACTGCAGATATTAAAAAGTACGATATTAGCCATCCATGAAATTGGATTTAAGGTGCTTTTTTGTTAACGATTTATTCACCTCAATATTAAAAGTAGTTGTACCTCAAAAATAAGTCAAATGTTTTTACTAATGTGGTGGGTTTAGCTTTTGGTTGGAAAGTAAGGCAAGCTGGGCAACTTGCCTTATGGTTTAACATGGAGCTCTGTGTTAGCTAAAAGTACAAGGTAAGGAAACTGAAATTTCACCCGGTATAAGCAAATAACTCCATAAATAGGTTCTAGAATCGTATGCTTGCGCCAACAAAGTAACGGGTACCAAACTCATCGACACTATGAACAATATTGCCTGCTTTTGGTTGGCGTAAGACGAGGGCCTCATTCAATAGGTTTGCTGCTTCAAGGGTGATATCTAGATAATCTGTGGCATGCCAAACAATGGATGCATCTAATTGATCGTATGGGTCGTTCATACTGTCTAGGCTACTACCGTTATATTGTCGAACCCAGTCATCGCGGTAATTGTAAGCTAGGCGTGCACTAAACATATCATTTTCATAGTAACCAGATAGATTAAATGAGTTTTGTGAAACCTCCTCAATTGGAACTTCTTCACCCGCTGAATTTGTACGGCTACTGTCTGTGTAGGTGTAGTTTGCTTGTATACCAAAGCCATTATCAAAGTCTTGTTGATATTGCAGTTCTATGCCTCGAACATCTGCAGTACCGACATTTCTTGAACGCGTTACAAGGCACTCAGGTCCACAGCCCGGGTAGTTTTCTTTTACTGTTGTTTGCTCAATATAATCACTTATGTTCTTGATGAAGAATGTGGCACCAATAATTGAAGAAGGACTGAAATACCACTCAACGCCCATGTCATACTGATCTGATTTATAAGGGTCTAGCTCTGGGCTACCTACATTGGCTGTTTGAAAGCTCTGTGAAATGATATCGGCTACTTTCATATCGTCATAATCAGGACGTGATATTGCAGAGCCTGCAGCAAAACGGAAAATCATATCTTCTGATAAATCAACCGCCAAGTTAAAACTAGGCAAGTAGTTGCTGTAGTTTTTACTTATTTTGTCAGGCTCGCCATTTATACTGCCGGTTGAGAGAATATCTGTATCGACATAACGTAAGCCGATGTTACCTCTGAAGCCTTCACCAGAGAAGTTAGTTTTCACGTAGGCAGCAGTGATATCTTCTTCAATTGAGAATGCATCTTTTACAGTAATTTCAGAAGGCTTATTTTTGTGTGCGTAATCCCAGATAGCGGTGCTAGCAACAGGGAAAGCTGACAAACTACCTGCTCGACCTTCAGCGCTGTGTAAGCCAGATACAAAGCCGCCATTAAAGTTAGCTAAAGTTAGGTTGTCAGCTTGTGCCGCTGCTACATCTAAATCTTGGAAATCACCCTGCGATGAAAACACTTGCTCTTGGACCTTTATTCCTGCTTGAACAGATGTGAATAAGCCTGATTCAAGTTGAAAGGTAAAATCGGTCTGTGCATAGTCAATGGTATTATCACGCTTGTAGTTGACGTATGTGAACTCTTGGAATAGCGCAAAATTGTTATGATCTTTCATGTAGTCAGGGTTTGTAGGGACCAACTCTAATGGGCCTGCAACATCAAAGCTGAAACTCGAGTTTGCTGTATCTGTGATATCGCCCCACCAAGTACTTGATTGTAAAGTACGGCCTTTAGCATCAGAACGACCGATTACAAAGTCAGCAGACCAAATGTCAGCATTGTAGTTAAGTGAAAAGTTAAGGGCATCGGTTTGCATTTTTGGGGTGCGTAATACGGTGTTATTAAACAAAGGAGCTGGGCCAGGGCCTGATGCAAGTGATGTTGCCGCAGTAACAATACCTTGGTCATTTACCACAACAGAGTCACCTTGCATTTGACCAAATCCCACAATGGCAAATTGAGCAGAGTTTACATGGCTGTTTTCAAGTTCGAATAAGTTGTAATTTAAATCCATACTCAACGCATCACTCGGTGCATATTGCAGAGTAATTTGTGAGCTGCTACGCTCTCTATCTTCATCAAATAGAATTGATGACATTGCCCCATATGATTGACGTTCAACACCACTTGTATCGACAAATGTGGCATTACCCGCTGGGCCAAAGTTTGATAATGTCTCACGGTATACTTTTGACTCTTCATTTGAGTAAGCGACTAAAATACCGAAGTTTTCGTTGTCGTTTTTCCAACTTACAAGACCAGAATATGCAGGTGACCAAGCTTCAGCGTTGGCGTGATAGCTGTTTTCAACAGAGGCGTATACGGTGCCACTATCTAGGTTGAGTGGCTTTCTTGTTCTTAGATTAACAGTACCACCCATTGCGCCTTCATTGATGTCAGCTTCTGCTGATTTGTATAAATCCATTCCAGAGATTTGCTCTGCTGCGAGCATTTCAAAGTTGAAGCTACGATTCATACCACCTAAATCAAACCAACCAACACTGGCAACATTTTGTCCATTAAGTAACACCATGCTTTGTTCTGGTGCAGTACCACGTACTGTTACGCCCGCAACTTCGCCAAAAGTACGCACGACCGTAACACCCGGGATGCGCTGCATAGCATCACCGATATTTTTATCAGGAAATTTACCAATGTCTTCTGCTGAAATTGAATCAACAACAGAGTCTGCGAAGCGCTTGGTGTTTAATGCTTCAGTAAGGCTACGACGAATACCACGGACTTCAATGGTTTCCATTTCCTTGTTTTCTTGCGCTTGAGTTTCATTCTGTTGAGCGTAAGTTGATAATGAAGTGCTTGATAGCGCTGTCATAATACATAGCGTTAAATAATGAGTTTTTAAAGCCGCGGTGGTTTTCATTTGTTTACCCCTTTGTTGTTATCATTATATTTAATAAAATTAATTTACTAATTATTTATTAAATTATTTTTACTAATTGTCAAGTTTAATTTGGTTGTTTTATGAGCGCTTTAAAGTAGCTTTGCAATTATTTCAGCACTAATAGCTCGGCTAGAGTATGCGCTAATATAGGTTTTTAAATGTGGGTGATTTGCAAGTTCGTAGTCAGAGCGCATCCCGATGACTACAAGTTTATCTGGCCACTTTTCAACGGCCATTTTGAGTATGTTTTGTTGGTCTAAAACATCGAATGACTCGCCAGGCAAAGGATAATCTTCGGTTACTAGCACTAATGGTTCTTTAAGTAGAAACTCTTCACTATTAAGCGCAGCTAATAGTTGTTGATAACTGAGAAGAGTGTGTGGTGTACTTCGCTGTTTTAGTGTGTTCACTATGACATGTTGAGCAGATAAGGGATCGTTAGGACCAATCCCTCTGTCATTGGTTATTTTATCGTAACCTTGCGGGTTCGCTGCAAAAGCTAAAGTAAACTGACGTTTGTCGAGTGGCCAAAGTCCATTTTCATTTCTCAGCACTTTTATCGCTTTCTCTGCTGCAAGTTTTGCAATATCCGAGGCTTTATTAACTAGGCTATATGGCGTTCTCATTGCATCTGCAAAGTGCGTATATTTAAACACTAATACGTGTTGAAGCCTGTCATTAATCACGGTTTCGCATAACTCGTTTTTGTTAACGGCGTCGATAACTCCTTGAATCGTGGCAGCTTGAATTTCTTTGTAGGGAGTTGTACTGTTTTCGTAATGCTCTTCACTTAACATGACAATATGAGCTCCTGCTTTAAGTGCCTTTATTGCAGCTTCGCTGGGCTCATAATTACGCCTCATAGACCACATATTCATGCTGTCTGTAATAATAAGCCCTTTAAAGCCTAATTGTTTCTGTAGAATATCCTGCAAAATTATCTTTGATAATGTGGCTGGGTTGTCGGGGTCAATTTGCGGGTAGCAAATATGGCTTGTCATTATAAGTCCAACACCTTGTTCAATAGCGGCTTTAAATGGCACTAAATCTTGCTGCATGAGGGCGGTAAAAGATTTATCTACAGAAGGTAAAGTTTGATGCGAGTCACTGTGTGTATCACCATGACCTGGAAAATGCTTTGCACAACAGAGATTACCCGACTTATTTGCCCCTTCTACTGCTGCACTGACATGTTGAGCAACCGCTACTGGCTCCTCCCCAAAAGAGCGCAAACCAATAATCGGGTTATTAGGGTTCGCATTAACATCCGCACAAGGCGAGAGCAGAGTGTTGTAGCCAATGAGCTGCATTTGTTCCCCATACACTTGATACATGTCAGCTGTTAGTGCTCGATCATTTACCTGCCCAAGCGCAAGGTTTCCGGGGCCTAAATCTGTGTGGTGTGTAAGTATGCCCCAGGCACCTTCTTGATCGACTGCAAGTAACAATGGAACGTCACATGCTCTCAAAGCAGCTTCCTGCTGTAACATTGAAGCCATTTCGGTTGCTTCCTTAGGATTGGCAGCGTTGTCATCTGTAATATAAAAACCACCAATATGAAACTGTCTGACTAATGATTTTGCGTAATCGTAGTCTTTTCCTGCAAATGCGAGTAAAAACAGTTGGCCAACTTTTTCGGCTAAGGGAAGTGTGTCGATTAATTGGGCCACTTTTTTTTCAATACTCATGCTCATACTCCTTTATGCCGCTGTTTTAGCGCCTGTGATTAAGCTTACTAAGTCTTCTTTAGTTACCTCTGAAACTGCAACATCAGCGACCGAGCGGCCTTGGTAAAGTACAACTGCTCTGTCACATGTTTCAACGACATGCTGCATATTATGACTGATCAGTAATACGGCAACACCTTGCGAGCTGATGAGGTTAATAAGCTCGTTAACTTGAGCGCTTTGTTCCACACCTAAAGCGGCTGTCGGTTCGTCCATGATAACGATATCAGCTCCCCAGTTTACTGCCCTTGCAATAGCAACTGCTTGACGCTGGCCTCCCGATAAACGGTAAATTTGTTCTTCGAAGCTCGGAATACGGCTATTAAGCCGGTTTAATGCTTTCTTGGCTTTTTTCTCCATTGATTTTTTATCTAGCCAGCCAAGTTTGCGAAGAATTGGGTTTTTGTGTTTTATTTCACGATTAAGGAATAAGTTTTCCGTAATATTAAACTCAGGTACCATAGCTAAGTCTTGGAAAACAGTTTCGATTCCAACGTTGCGTGCATCAAGAGGTGAGTTAATATGGACCTCATGACCATTGACAATAATCTCTCCTTCGTCAGGGCTATGAATGCCCGAAACGCAGCGAACCAACGTTGATTTACCTGCGCCGTTGTCTCCAAGTAAGCCAACAACTTCGCCTCTATTAATGGTAAAATTAACATCTTGAAGTGCGTGAACACCGCCAAAACTTTTTCTAATGTTTCGAACTTCTAAGGCGACTTGATCGAGTGCTGTTCTAACCATTTTTTAACTCCTTGACGCCAATAGCTACGGCAATAACTAAAATTACACCACGTGCAATCATTTGTTCATTGGTTGAAAAACCAGAAAGAATAAGTCCATTATTGATCATGCCCATTAACCAAGAGCCTAAAATTGCGCCAATAATGCAAGCGCGCCCGCCAAAAAGACTGGTTCCGCCAATAGCTACGGCGGCAATAACCGTTAATAAGTCTGCTTCACCGAGTGTGTAACGTGCGCCATGTAAGCGACCTGCATATAACAGACCTGCAAGGGCAGCGGCTAAAGAAGATATAACCAATGCATAAAGTCGAATTCGGGTTACTTTAATGCCCATAGCAAGTGCTGCTTTTGGACTACCGCCCACAGCAAGCAAGTGGCGACCAAAAGAAAGCTTAGTTAAAACTACATAGGCAATAACTGCGGTAACAAGGGTCCAAATAAGCAAGGATGGCACACCAAAGAGCTCGCCGGCACCAAAAAAAGCGGTGAAAGTTTGATCGATGATTGGCACGGACTCTAAATTAGTAATTTGTCTTGCAACGCCGGTGATTACACCCATAGTTCCTAAGGTAATAAGCAAAGACGAGACCTGTAAGCGCTCGATTAGTAAGCCGTTAATCAGGCCTACAATCAGCCCAACGCTTAAGGCACCAACAACGGCTAGAGGAATGCCAACGTGCTGTAGTAAAATTGCGCCAACTAAGGCCGACAGTGCGACGACAGCGCCTATTGATAAATCAATGTGTCCGACAGCTAACGCAAATGTTAGTCCAATTGCCATAATAGTGACGGGGGCTGTTTGTCTTACGATATTCATAAAATTAGTTAGGCTAAAGAAGCCAGTGTCATGAAGCGTCACAGTAAATAACAGCATCACGGTTAGAAATATGTAGTAAATAAAGAACTCTCGCTTTAACGCAAGCCCCTTTATTTGATCAAATGTTAGTTGATTTATGCTCATGTCATTCCTTATTGTTTTAATGCTAAATCAAGTAGTTTAGGCAGCGGTGCTTTGAATGCTTTGTGCCAAATTGAGGCTATATTTTCGTGGGTTACCGAATCGAAAGGGACCAGAGTAAATTCAGGGGCTTGAATACCAATTTCGGCACCTGCAGCAATGCGAGCCATGGTCTTACCAATGTCGTATGGCCGGTCTGAAATAGTGCCGTATAAGTTGCCATTCATGGCCATATCAAGCAGGTTATTTACTCCCAAATCGTGAGTGACTACTTTTATATCTTTACGGCCAATTGAGCGCAGTGTTTCAATTACACCTTCTGCAGCAGTATCCCATGACACATAAATAGTATCTATTTCAGGGTGTTGTAACAGCATTGCAGCAGCAATATTGCTAGTTTCATGCTCCTTTACAAAGCCTTTCTCACTAATCACTTTAATATTGCTGAAGTGTGTTAAGGCTTTTCGAAAGGCTTGATCGCGATTGTTGGTTATAAAATAGTTTGCATCA
Source organism: Pseudoalteromonas sp. BZA4 (assembly GCF_040104395.1). Classification (NCBI taxonomy): domain Bacteria; kingdom Pseudomonadati; phylum Pseudomonadota; class Gammaproteobacteria; order Alteromonadales; family Pseudoalteromonadaceae; genus Pseudoalteromonas; species Pseudoalteromonas sp. BZA4. The sequence goes on along the minus strand of NZ_JBECOT010000078.1, from coordinate 4,250 downwards.
TGGAAAATGAGTCCTACTTTCCCTGTGTCATTTGATGCCTGTGCAACGAGCGTTGCGGCAGCTTCACCCATACCAAACATATCATCAGTGACAATTCCGGCGAAGTCTTTGTTATGTTGGAAGCCTGGGATAGGGTTACTTAATAAGACGAGTCTAGCGCCACCTGCGAGTATTTTTTGATAACTTAATTTTGTGCTTATGCCATCAATACTCAGAGATAAAACTAGGTCAGGCTCTAATGCTGAAATGTTCTCTAAATCAGCTACTTGTTTTGCAGGGTCATATTGCGCATCAGTCTGAGCAATTACCCTCACGCCTAGTTTTTTAAATTCATCTTCTGCACCTCTGCTAACAGCATTGATCCAAGGGCTCGCGCCGTGCCAAGCGAGAGCCGCAGTGAGCTTTTTCTCTTTTATTGTGTCTATTTGCTCAGCTGAGAGGTTTATATCACTAGAGTTAGCGGCTTTTGACCAGTCTATCGCTTGTATATTTTGCGCAGACAAAGAGAAGCTGTAAGTGCAAAGTATATATAAAAAGCTCAAAAAGTAGATGTTTGCTGATTTTAATGCACTATGATTTTTGTTTTTTCTAGTTGTAGACATATTAAACAGTCCTGTTTAATTCATGCATTTTTACTTAATAGTAATAACTTACTGTAACTATATGTAATTGTTAGGTAAGCTGGTTTGTTATGTAAAGGTAAAGTAAAAATAACATTTCTTAATTGTTTTATTTATAATCATATTTGTCTATGAATATAAATATGTCAAATGTTTTTACTAATTAATTTTTATTCGGTTTCCTGCTACGATGGCTTAAACTGCGTAAGACGTTGTAAAAGATAAAAGTTGTAAAAGGTGGGCTTATAGTGAAAGGATCTAACGCAAAGCAAAATAAAGCGATAAATTTGCGTCTTGTGCTCTCGCAAATTGTTACTCAAGGCCCCGTTTCTCGTGTTGAAATTGCGCGAAATACGCAGCTGACAAAGCAAACAATCACCAACATGGTTGAAGAGCTCTTAGCTGCAAAACTAGTAGAAGAAGTCGGGATTAAAAAAGCTGAAGGGGCAGGAAAACCTTCTAAAATGCTTGTCCTTAATAAAAAAGCAGCTTACACAATAGCGATAAGAGTCGCTAATAACGAGTTAGAGGTAGGTCTTTTTTACCTCAATGGTGAGCAAATAAATCGGTTACATACACTCGTTGAATCAGAAAACCTATTAGACAAAACTGCCTACTTAGTTGATACGTTAGTTCAAGTCGATGATATCGATAAGTCATTGATTTTAGGTGCCGGTTTGTCTGTAGAAACGAGTGATGATAGCGCAATAAATGGTTATACATTTAATAAACAGTTGCAGCACAAGCTCGCTAATAAATTACAATTACCCATCGCCTTAGAGACGTCTGCGTCTGCTTGTGCGGCATACCACATGTTATTTGGTGAAGCTCAGCAATTACATAACTTTATTTTTATCCACTTAGGCTTAAGAGTCGAATCAGCAGTCGTTTATGATAGACAAATTCTGCTGGGTCAAAATGGTTTAACGGGGGCACTTGGCGATATTTTTGTTACGCCAGAAACTGATGAAAAAACAGCTGAGCTTGGACGTTTAAATGACTTTGCGTCAATGGCGTCTTTAAGAACGATGTTAAATCTAAATGGGGTAACTCAAGAAGAGCTTATAGCTCATTGTGCTGTAAGTAAGCAGTTAGATCTGTGGGTAGAGCAAGCTTCAGAGCCTCTTCGTATTGCAATTCATACCCTTGAATCTCTTTTAAATACGCAAACTATCATCATGGGTGGTGATGTGAATGAAATTTTGTTAGAGAAATTAATTAAGCAGTTACGTCCTTTTATACCTTCTATCTCGCAATATGGAGACCGAGAGGTTGTTAGGCTTCTAAAAACTCCGGATGTGGCTAATATCACTATAAAAGGGTTAGCCGTTCTTCCTCTGCACGCCGCATTGAGTCGCAAGAATATGCAAACACTCTATATTCCGTTAGAGCTTGTTTACTCCGAGCTTCAGCAATTAGTGTTTCTCTCTGAGTGATAATGAGTAAGCTGTTTTAGTGTCTAGATAATTTTAGACAAGCTAGAGCACCCGATTGATTTATCATGATTAAAAGTAGGCTCTATTTTAACTTTTCGTTCATTCACAAATCAATAAGCTTTAAATTTTTAAAGAAGCTAGTGCAATGAAAACATGTTTAGTTTTAGCCTTATTATTTTGCTCTGGGTCGGTTTTGGCTAATAGCGTATGTGGTGGAACGACTGCCAATGGCTATGTACGTAATGCAGTAAAATTACCCAGCAAGGGTGATAACTTTACCAGCTACAGCAAAGTGGCTGAACTGGCAGGGCGTACGTATGTTCATTCGCAGGTAAAGGACATCATCGTTGATGCCTACCAAGCGCTCCTGAAATCCCATCCGGATAAACGATACAAATACGCTGAAACGGGCTTAGAAAATGGCGGGAAGTTTAGCCCGCATAAAACTCATCAAAATGGCTTGTCGGTTGATTTTATGACCCCTGTTGTTAACGAAAAGGGGCAATCAGTACATTTGCCTACTCATGTGTTTAATCGTTTTGGCTACGACATAGAATTTGATAAACAAGGCCAGTTTGAACAGTTTAAGATTGATTACACCGCTTTAGCAGCTCATATTGTTGAGCTGCATAAATCGGCATCAGCCAAAGGTTACGATATTTGGCGAGTGATCTTTGCCCCAACCCTGCAAGCTGGGCTTTATAAAACTAAGTATGCTGACTATCTACAAGAGCATATTCAGTTTTCTACTAAGCCATCCTGGGTGCGACATGATGAGCATTACCATGTTGATTTTTTAGTGCCGTGTGAAAAATAAGCAAAGCTTGCTCAAATTAAAGCAAACTAAACATCACTGAAGCAATTAATAATATTGCCATTAGGTAGTTAAATGCTTTTAAGCGCTTTGGGCTGGCAAGCCAGTGTTGCAGCTTTTCGCCAAGTAAAGTCCACGAGCTGACACACGGCAGGTTAATCAAGCCAAATACGAGGCTTACGATTAAAACTGAGGTGAGGTTTTTGTCTGGGGCATACAAACTAACCGCGCTTAATGCCATTGCCCACGCTTTTGGGTTCACCCATTGAAATAGTGCAGCCTGAATAAAAGTAAACGGCTTACTTTCACTACTGGCTTTTTGTTGTGCGTTACTTGTGGCAATTTTAAATGCAAGATAGAGCAAGTAAGCAATGCAAAATACCTTTAATATCAAATAGATTGGAGGGAATAAGTCAAATAGCTGCATGATGCCAAGGCCCACCAAAACCAGCATCAACATAAAGCCAAGCGTCACGCCAAGTAAGTGTGGTGTGGTTCTTTTAAAGCCAAAGTTAGCACCTGAGCTCATCAACATTAAGTTATTTGGTCCAGGGGTAATTGATGACACCAAAGCAAATAATGCCAAGGCTGTTAAAATTTCAAAACTCATCGCTATCTCTCCATTTGAATTAAGATGCAATTATAAGTTGTAATGCGCGCAATTTTTGCGCTTAATATTGTTGTGTATGTTTAAGGTTCACAACCAAAAATGAAAAAAGATAAAATTAACGACAGAATATTGCATGAGCTTAAACGCAATGGCCGAATTGCCAATGCCGAGCTGGCAGATAAAGTGGGTTTATCGCCATCGGCATGCCTTCGTAGAGTGCAAGAACTAGAAAAGCTTGGGGTTATTGCTGGGTATCGGGCGGTTATTAATAATCAGGCTGTTGGCTTAGGATTTATCGCTTATGTTGGGGTTGGTTTAAATGAGCACTCAACAGTATCTCAGCGAGCATTCGAACACGCTCTTGAGTTTATTGATGAAGTAAAAGAGTGCCACAATGTAACTGGCTCGTTTGAATATTTGCTGAGGGTTGAGACGGCGGATCTCAAGTCCTATAAAGCGTTTCATGCTGATGTATTAGGCTCAATCCCACAAGTACGAACCATTACCACTCATGTCGTGATGGAATCACCCAAGGATGAACGCGCTTAACAATAGAGTTTGTACCTTTTTTGTTATTAATTTATTGCGAGCTATAAGGCCTTAGCCTAGAATCTTCGCGTTAAATAATAATATATAAGGAAACCCCGAATTCAGATAATAAGTGCACCACTCATGGTTAAACGGTGAGAAGAGATCAACTGCCTGTTGGTGGTACTCTATCGTCGCCAAACAAACAGAAGCATTTACCATGAGTTACAAGCAGTTGATCG
>NZ_JBECOT010000077.1:0-14902 GCF_040104395.1 Pseudoalteromonas sp. BZA4 | reverse complement strand
TACCAACCTTCGTTACATTGTCAGAGCCGCTACTTTATTCAGGCTCCTAGGATCATCTGGTGATACAGATGGTTCACTCATTAAGCGGTGAACAGCGCTTCATACGACTTCACGTCGCACGCCCCAAAACGAGTTAACGTGAATGCTCTGATGGTGGCTTTGGGCGAAGTACGGACACTCACTCCCTAGCTAATCTAGGGAGGGCTTTTCTAATTCTTGCCAAGATGTTGCTCCAACCAATACGCTTTTCCCAAAGCTTCCCGTCGACTAAAACTTTATAACAATCGATCCGATCAGTTTTATACTGTTCAAGTTTATGAGTAATGGGTTCACCACTATCGTTATCGGTGATTTCGATTATTCTTCTTAGTTCAGGAATGTTTTGTGGCTCTACAAAGCTTTCTTGTTCTATATCAAGTTTTCGATTAGTGTATGATTTAAAATAATTTTTTGAAGCTTTATTAGTTTGTCTATACATAGGTAATCTCCTACCTTACAAGGTAGCATACCTTGCAAGGTCTCACTAATAAGCTGTTGAACTAAGCCGCTACGCGGAGATCCTATTCTTATCATTTGAGCCACACTTACCTTGGGGTTATCCCATAACTTGGAGGTAAGTCATGAATACACTCATTGAACAAGTCAAAACTGAAATAGCCTATCGAGGTTATTCGCAAAGTACATGTAAAAGCTACAGTGAACATTTACTAAAACTCAGTCATTACTTTAATAAACCGCTCGACTTAGTCACAGATGATGAGTTGAATATCTTTTTTAACGATCCTGCCATTCGCAAACTTTCTAGATCAAGCCAAAAAGTACAGATAAACAGCATTTGGTTCTTGTTTAAACATATTTTACACCGGCCATTGAATTTAGATATTGCACTGCCAAAAGCAAAGTCGCACGCACCCACCTATTTGTCGCGTGATGATATGCGAAGACTGATAGAAAGCTGTACGGATATGCGATTAAAAACGTTAATAGTAGTTTGCTATGGCTGTGGCTTACGCATTGGTGAGCTGCTACATATTAAAGTGCAAAACATTGATGGACAGCGAAAAACCATATTGATTGAACAAGGTAAAGGGGATAAATCACGTTATGTTGTAGTTTCAGATAGCGTACTAAATCAATTACGTTGTTACTGGAAAATGTATCACCCAACGGGTTGGATGTTTTACTCGCGATTGTTAATGGATAAACCGATGTCAGCATCGACCTTTAGGAAGCCATTGAGAAAACACGCACAAGCGTTGTGGTTTAAAACACTGTAATCCACATGCACTACGCCATGCTTATGCAACACACCAACTTGAATCAGGTATGCCACTTCATCAACTGCAACATCAGCTTGGGCATAGTGATATTAAAACCACACAAAGTTATTTACATTGGTTACCAGAGTTAGGTCATGGCGGCATTGATCTGCTTGCAGGTTGGGCTAAACAATGAGCGCTTTGCATTTCGCTGATATTTTAAATTCAAATCTTGAGCATTATCGGCAGCATCATACGATGAGCTATCAACAACTGCGAGTCTGTCAGCACCTGCAATCATGTAGAACAGGTCAGCTCGGTTATCAAGCATGGCAATGTGATAACTGTGGGGAGTCGCAAAAAATTGGGTGTAGTTGTCAAGACCGTCATTGCCCGCGTTGCCAAGGCATGGCCACGGCTAAATGGGTGCAAAAACAGCAGGAAGATTTATTACCGTGTCGGTATTTTCATCTTGTTTTTACGCTCCCTCATGAGTTGAATATCATTGCTCACTATAACCCAAATGCGTTATATCAGTGTTTATTTAAAGCGACATGGCAAACGCTAAGTAAATTTGCGAAACGGAAAAAGCATGGTCAGTTAGGCATGACAAGCGTACTGCATACGTGGGGGCATAACTTAAGTCAGCATATCCACTTGCATTGTTTGATACCCGCAGGGGCGCTAAATAAAGCGCACTGGCATGAAATAGAAAAAGGCTATTTATACCCCGTAAAAGCGTTATCAACAGTCTTTAGGGGTAAAATGCTAGCGGAACTCAATGAATGCGATAGTTCATTCGCGAAGATATACACCCCAACAAAGTGGTGTGTGTATAGCAAAGCCTGTTTAACGTACAGTGAAAAGCTCGTGAGCTACCTTGCGCGTTACACCCGAAAAGGCGTGATGTCAGAATCGCGGTTCGTGTCAGCGAATGAGCAGTCAGTGAGCTTTAAATATCGCGACTATGCAGATAACAACCGCGATAAAGTCATGACACTGAGTTGTGATGATTTTTTACGGCGCTACTTACAACATGTATTGCCGAAAGGGTTTATGCGTATTCGCCACTATGGCTTTTTAGCTAATGCGTGCCGTAAGCGAAAGTTAGGGTTAATAAAGGCTCAAGCATCAGCAACCCCATTCAAAGCGGTGAAGCCGAAGGTGAGCAAGAACGACTAATAACGTATTGGCCTTGCCAGTCATGTAAAGTGGGTATCTTACGATTTATTGGCGTGATGAATTCAGACATGGCGACAAATAAAATAGCGCGAACGAGTTAGTAGCCTTGCTTGCTGCATCAAATCAATGAGTTAACCTGCTTAACTGTTCAGGCTAGTCGCGGCTGCGCGTAAGAAAAACATCCTTGCTTAACGGTTAAACATTCGGTTTAATAAATAGATAATAAACGCTGAGCAATGCAGGGAAAGCTTAAATTATAATAGGTAAGCTTATTAAACTAGCTGATTTAGCTAGAGCCTCTAAAAAGCAAATTCCCATAGCATAAATAGCACCAACTCTGACATACCGAGCAGATAGCGCCTCAGTCCAACAAGCGATTATGCAACACAAACTGCGTGTCGCATAAATACTAAAATGTTAGAAGACTAGCGGTGATTTATGAGCCTAAGGTTGTAAAAGTAGAGACTGATTTCGAATCAGACTCTACAGTAGACATTCACAGAATTACATTCGACATAGAATGCTTAAACATTGCTGTTAAATCGAAGAGTTGGAGTATAAAAGTTCATTTCGATGCTATTTATGGTTTTAGAGTGCTTGATGAAGGTGATTTAGGCGAGTTTTGGAGTGAATGTAACTTAAAAACTGGTTGGTGTTTTGAAGTAATCGACGGTGGCTGGAATGCACTGGAAAACACTAGAGAACACTTCATTACGGGTAAGCTATATCATCCGAGGGAATACCTAATTATTGGTTTAAACGAGTGTGTTTCGGTTTTAGCTTTTGAGCAACCAAAGGTAGTAGAAACATCGTCTTCTAACAAACCACTGTAGTCACTCGCTGGCGCTCGTTGGGACACAAATACGCAGGCTCCCTTCGCTTCGCTACGTATTATAGCCTGCGTATTTGTGCCCATAAGTGGGGCGTTAGCTGCTTTGAAGTCAATAATTAGTAAGGTGTAGTAAATGAGAATATTGGTAACAGGCTCAGCGGGTAGAGTGGGGCGTGCAATCTATATCAAGTTAATGCGAACACATGACGTAGTTGGCTTTGATAAAACACCTTGTTCAACGGCTGATTACATTTGTGATATTCGTGATAGTGCGCTGCTCAATGAAGCTCTTGAAAATATCGACGTAATTATTCATACAGCAGCCCTTCATGCTCCTCATGTTGGCTTATTGCCTGATTCAGAGTTTCAATCTATCAACGTAGACGCAACCGAGAAACTGGCTTTGGCCGGTATAAAAGCAGGCGTCAAGCATTTCATTTTTACCAGTACAACAGCGTTGTACGGTTATGCTTCAACACCTAAAGGTGTTACTGGCTGGGTGAACGAGCAAACTATTCCTCAACCGAAATCGATTTATCACAAAAGCAAAATTGCAGCTGAAATCAAACTTAAAGAAATTTCAAATCTGTTCAATCTTCCGGTGACAGTGTTACAAATGTCTAGGTGTTTTCCAGAGCCCGCGGACTTAATGGCTGTGTTTCGCTTAACTCGTGGTATCGATGCTCGTGATGTAGCAAATGCTCATTTATGTGCAGTAGAAAAACGTTTAAGTGGTTTTAATCGGTTTATCATCTCGGGTGCAACACCTTTTAACCCTTTGGATTGCGAAGCTTTGTATAACGATGCAAGCTCAGTTCTCGCACAAAGGTGTCCGGAGATAGCTTCTGCCTTTAGACAAAGAGGGTGGCAATTACCCGAAACTTTGGATCGTGTATATGACTCATCGTTAGCGCAGAACAAGTTAGGCTGGTTGCCAAAACATGGCTTTGAGAGTGTTTTAGAAATGCTCGATACAGAAACGGCAGAAGTTTTGCCAGTTTCAAAACGCAGCTAACAAAGCATTTAAGAGTGATTCGCAACGCTTGGCGTTTTCGCTTCGCTCGAGTATAGCCAAGCGTCGCTCACACCTTAATGCGGCGTTACCGAATAAATACTCTAACGTGTTTCTGTCCGTGCGACTTGAAGTCGTATGAAGCGCTGTTCACCGCGATAAGAGTGAACCATCTGTATCACCAGATGACCCTATGGTTCTGAATAAAGCAGCGAGCCAAACAATGTAACAAAGCCAATTTGGCGGGAAACAAATCGTGAGAGGCGTTTCTTCCTGATAACCACAATTGGGTAAGTGCTAGGGAATCAGTATGATGAACGTATGTGAATCCATGTAAGGTGCGTTATACGAGAAGCAGCGGAAGTGGTTTTATACGCTGTGGCCAAACGGCAATGGGAGTAGGAAAGAGATTGGACAGTGCTCTTTCGTGATCGACATGCTCTCCGCACTATAGTGGGCATCTAACCTGATATTGCGCGACATACGGAACAAGGTAAGCCTGTATTTCTCCCTATGGGAAAGCTATCTGTGAAGATTGCCGATAGTTGTGCAGGTAAAGGAGGTTGGAAAAAGCCAATGCTGCATTGTAATGATGTAGATACAGAATTGTTTCTGGCACGAAAGTGAGCCCACTTCCAACTGGTCTCCCGTTGCAAGATGATTTGAAGAACTTTATTCATGAGGAAACGCAAATGATGACTTCGCTTGAAGTTAGTGCCTCTTCAGACAAAAGCGAATGGCAATCCATCAATTGGACGGCTATTGAGCAACATGTGTTAAAGCTTCAAATGCGCATTGCAAAGGCAATTCGAGAAGGTAAACAAGGCAAAGCGAAAGCGCTGCAATGGATACTGACTCACTCGAAGTCAGCAAAGTTACTTGCTGTCAGACGAGTATCACAAAACAAAGGTAAACGAACAGCCGGTGTTGATGGCGTCATTTGGAACTCTGATGCACAAAAGCTTGCGGCAGTTAACCAACTGAGCAGAAAAGGCTATAAAGCCAAACCGCTCAGACGCATCTATATCCCTAAGAAAAACGGCAAATTCAGACCATTAGGCATTCCGTGCATGATAGACCGTGCGCAACAAGCGTTACATCTTCTAGCCTTGGAACCAATATCTGAAACCATTGCCGACCCAAATAGCTACGGGTTTCGACCGAATCGCAGCACGGCTGATGCCATTGCACAATGCTTTAAGTGTTTGTGTAAACCAAGCTCAGCGCAGTGGGTACTCGAAGGTGACATCAAGGCATGTTTCGATAAAATTGGCCACCAATGGCTGATAGATAACATTCCAATGGATACACGAATGTTGAAACAGTGGCTAGGGTGCGGGTTTATCGACAAAGGATTATTCTACAGAACAGATGAAGGAACACCTCAAGGTGGAATAATCTCGCCAACATTGATGTTACTGACGTTAGCGGGCTTGGAAAAGCAGGTTAAGTCAATCGCGCGTCAAACAGGCTCAAGGATAAACTTTATTGGCTATGCGGACGATTTCATTATTACAGGCTCATCGAAAGAGGTGCTCGTTAATGAGGTTAAACCGCGACTAGTTAAGTTTCTACAGGAAAGAGGGTTAACTCTATCTGAGGAGAAAACACATGTTACCCATATTGATGACGGCTTTGACTTTTTAGGGTTTAACCTTCGAAAGTACAAAGGAAAACTGCTTATTAAACCAAGCAAGAGCAACGTGCTGTCATTCTTAAGTAACATGCGTGAACTTATCAGAGCACACGCAACTGTATCAACGACAGATCTCATTAAACTAATGAATCCAAAGTTGCACGGTTGGGCGAATTATTATCGCCATTGTGTGGCAAAGCGAACCTTTACCTATGTAGGTCATCAGATCTTCTGGGCGTTATGGCGGTGGGCGCGGCGGCGTCATACCCGTAGAAGCAGAATGTGGGTTGGCCGTAAATACTTTCAAGGTTTAAATGGTCAATGGCTATTTCATGGTTATCAAATGATAAACAATGAAATACGAGTTCTCATTCTTGCTCAAATTAACAAAACGCCAATCAAAAGACACGTTAAGATCCGAAGTGCGTCAACCCCGTACGATCCTAAATATCGGGATTACCTGGGGAATAGGAAGACCAATAATTACGGACGAAATACTTGGATCCAACCTGTCGTAGCAAGTTTGTGACATTGCTGGGTGACATTATGTTGCCTTAGTGGAGGCTTGAGCCGTATGCGGTGAAAGTTGCACGTACGGTTCTTAGGAGGGCGGCACTTGGTAACAAGTGCCGTCTATCCGACAGAAACTTTTTAGTACCACGGTCAGCAATTAGTGCACAATTGACTGTCAGATTTAATTAAGTTCTATTAGTCCAACCATCTATTAGTCCAACCAGTGTTAGTCCAACCAGTGTTAGTCCAACCAGAAAGAGCAAGCTAAGACTATTTCAATATACGTGTATGTACAAAGGTAACTACCCCCTACCCTTCTCTTTATTTGCAAGCTCTAGAGCTTCTTTAATTGAATAACCTTGAGACTTAAACTTATCTACTAACTCCCTGTCATCTGGATCTGTTGAGTAAACTAGTTGAGTTTCTTTATCTACAAAAAGCTTAACTATTTCCCTCGATTGCCCGTATCTCACTAAGATTTCTGAGTAATGGCCCTTATCAGTATGAACGCTTTTCATTAAATCATAGTCTTGATCTGTACCATCATACGCTTTTAACTCTTTGAGTTTATCAACGGCTTCCGGTTCCTGGGCCAACATAAACTTCCATGGACTATTGTTAACAATGGCCATCCCTGCTTGGCTTTGGTAAGCATCAAGTAAGCTCTGTGTGATACAAATGCCAGCTGCACGTGTTTTCCTGAATCGACGCCAACCAGTTTCAAGGAACTCGGCTAGATAATTGATTTTACCCGGCTTGTCTTTAAGGTATTCCCAAGCTTCATCGAGAATGAAAAGTTTTCTTTGTTTGTTGCCTGATAAAAACATTGCATGTTGAGCTGCGTTGATAAGGCTCATCAGAACACATTGTGATAAGTGAGGTTGCGAGGATAGTTCATCCATCTCACAAACGATTAATCGTGATTTGAAGTTTATTGGTGGGTATTTCTTACCAAAAAAGTCTCCAAAAATTCCGCCTTCACACCATGGTTTTAGTTGGCGCCCTATCCTCTTTATTTCAACATCTTGGTGCTTTTCACACAGCTCAGAAAAGTCTGTGATTGATGAACTTTTCCCTTTAAGGTTCCAAAGCTCAGTGAGTACTGTAAGCATTTCTGTAGATTGATAATCACTTAAATCACCTGATTCTGATGCCATTGCTTTCAGCAAGGAATGAACCATTGCTGCTTGACCTTCTTTGCCATAAAAGTCGTCAATATTTGCAAATGGATCAAGTGAAAACTTCATGTTCTCATTGAAGTCAATGAATTGAGCATTCTTATACTGGCTTGCTAAGTTTTCATATGAGCGGCCTTTGTCAATAACAAACACTTGAGCGCCGTCAGTATCGCTGCCCACATCAAGCCGGCTTTTAACACCAGAGCCTAGATATGAAGTGATTAGCTTATTATTGAAAAATGACTTACCAGCTCCAGAGCGAGCGCAAATAAGTGCATTAAAGGAACCATCTGTTTCAAATATGTCTAAACCGAATATTTGCCCAAAGCGCGTGACAAACTCTAGAATTGGCCGTGAAGTGTTTCCTTTCCAACTCGCGCTATGTGGTAATAAAAATACAGCCCCTTTTGCCGTCCATTCATCAAACCGGTCTGATAATTTTATATATTCATCATCAAGTCCAAGAGGTAAAGCGTTTAAGAAAGTGCTAGGCGCCAAAATTGTTTCTATGTTGAACTTATACTCTTTACGTTTGAAGAATGCCTGCAGCTTCCTAGTCGCAGTGAATGTTTCTTTCTTACTTTCACCAAGGATTATTAAATCAAGGCTAATTTTACATAATCTTGAGTTTTTCAGTTCATCTTCGATTGCAAAATAATCTTGTGCCTGGTCTTTTAAGGTTGAAACCCACTCCAGCATTTTTCCTTTTGCTTGTTTTTTTAGCCATTTGTTACGGCGCTCAAATTCTTCATTTGCCGAATGAATACTTGGTAACTGTACGTTAAGCGTCATTAAATATGGGTTCCAAGCAACCGTTCGCTTGCCAAAACGCCAATCACCTAGCAGGTTTATAATATCACCGTAGTTCAAGTAATCGGGTGTTTGCTTGAGGGTCATGACTGAAGCAAATCCATTTGACTTCTCATCTAAAGATGAAAATTCTAGACCATATTCATCACGGTTAATTATTCCGCCCTGCTCTAATATTTGCGCACCAAGTGGGACAAGCTTGTTGATTTTTACTTTATCTCGCCAAAGCGCATTAGGTGAGTGATTGAAGAAAGTCTGCATTCTTGAAAGCCATTCTTCATCATTTAAAATCAATGGGGCTAAGCCTAACCCTTCGAATATTGAATATGTTCTATCTTTTATCTCTAGGAACTCTTTGAGCTCTTTATCGGAAGGGATAAAGTTTTTAACTGGGATTTTTACTGTGATCCAATGTTCAAAATCTCTTGGCCGGATACCTGATTTTTTATCAAGAGACTCTTTTCTTGCTTTAGAGTAATAATTAATTACTGATTCGCTCATTGCATCAGCAAGCTCACCGTCTTCACCACCAATCCGCTTCCCTCGTAGTTGCCTGTAACCATTTAGAAAGCCATCTATTCGTGGTAAAGCAGCTAGGCTTAGTTGAATTAATGTGTTGTGAGGAAACTCATCAGATAGAAAGCCTTCGTAGGCTGTTCTTATTTCGTTGTTTACCCCGTTAGTTGGTTGGCAGGCGATAACAAATCCAATGTATCCCCCTTCCATTAAGAACATTTGATATTCTTTAATATATTCCATTACACAGTTTAATTCTGCGGCTTTATTACCTCCGAGAAGCTTTTGCTGATCTTCAATGGTGCTTCGCCAAAGGGGGCCAGCAAAATTCTGCTGGGTTTCTTCGATATCTGGATTCAATATCTTTTCGATAGCTTCTTGGATTTTATTCAGCATGCTATACACCTATTTTACTTATTAGCCTCAGGCTGAGGTCTAGAAATGCTCAACGGATCGATACCTTTGGCCATAGTTTCTTTTCTTTGGCTTGTTACTTTGCTTTTCTTTATTGTTTGAAATGGTAATACTCGACTTGGGCGCATTTGAGCTTGATGGCCTGTTACCCAGCGTCTTGGTTGTAATTCAACATAAACGAAGCCTGGAATATTCAAATCTCCAGACTTATCTTCCCAAGCAGCAACATAAATACGCATTGCTTTAGCTTCTTCTAGAACAGCGAGAGGCTCTGGCGCGATATCATTTGGAACGTAATTGAAAGTTCTTAAGTCATCTAACTCATCGTGTGATTGTTTCGAATATGACATTGTGTCATTGCTAGCGATACCAACAATGTTGGCTTTGTCATAATCCTGTGCGTTTTGTCTTCGCAAACTTCTTGGTTCATATACGTATGTGATGTCTTCCCCTTCACTATTAACGTAAATGATTTTTTGGTTTCCTTCTGAATTTGACTTTTTTTCACCTTCGTTTTTTGCATATTCTGCAGTCATCATGTGCTCAAGGTGGTCTTGATTGTTGGTTAACTCATAAACCTCCATCGGCCCTTTACAGAGACCAAGTTCTGGTTTACCTGCACATGAAAATTCCTCTTCACCAATCGTAAATGCTGAACACCCAGAAAATAATGAGGCTATGGCTAGAATTGAGCTGATTTTAAAGATTTGTTTCATTGCTAGTTACTCCATCTCAAGCCATGCATCAAAATCGCTTGGTAGCCCATTAAAGGTTAAACCATCTTCACGAACTAGGAATGGGGTCCCTCTAGCCTCAAGCAATCCCATAACGATAGGTGCTTTTTGAACAGCCTTGGCATCGCAGTCTTCTCTCATTTCTGTTGCTAGTTTTGTCTTGTTCATAAGGTCGATGACAGCTTTAGATTTATCAACAGCGCAATTTAGGCGTTTAGACTCAAGTAAAGATTGGCTGCCCAGCATCGCTGTTAGTACAAAGTCGACATTGTACTTTTCTGGAGATTGCTGAATTTTATTGAACAGGGCGTGGCAGTATCCGCAATTAGGGTCAACGAATATTGTTGCTTGCTTGGGTATGTCTTGGTTGCCAAATGATAGTGTTGCAAGCTCATCTAGTTTTACGCCCATTTTTTCAAGAGGGACACGGTGAGCATTTCTTGCTTCGCTCAATTCATCAATAGTTCGTCTAAACCATGTATCAATTAACTGCCCTTGAAATACAAAGCGGCCATTCTTAGATACAAAATATGTTTGTCCTGATTTAGTCTTAACCAGCATTAAGTTTTCAACAGGGAGTTCTTGAATACCTTCGATATCACCTTTTTGAGAAAGAGTTTGTTTTAATTCTTTCGGATTAATTGATTTCGCCATTGAAGATACGCTTAAAAGACTTACAGTTGCTAATAGACCAATAGCCGTAATTGTTTTCTTTAGTGACATTGTGACTTACTCTTTAAATTGACATACATGTCATTGTAATCTTGGCTATAGAGTGAAAAGGGGGGATTAATTACTGATTTTTACTTT
The DNA here is from genome assembly GCF_040104395.1 of Pseudoalteromonas sp. BZA4. Lineage (NCBI taxonomy): Bacteria > Pseudomonadati > Pseudomonadota > Gammaproteobacteria > Alteromonadales > Pseudoalteromonadaceae > Pseudoalteromonas > Pseudoalteromonas sp. BZA4. The sequence continues at coordinate 4,006 of NZ_JBECOT010000077.1, read as the reverse complement.
TTTTCATGGATTTGGACAAAACAGAATTTTACTAACTCGATGGTTGATATGCTTGTTTAATCAACAAATTAAGGTGAATTTAGGATACTCAAAGCTCTAAATACTTAGTTTTAGGCATGATAAAGCCTTAGGTTGGTAAAATACTGATCTAGGGTTAAGGTTGATATATACCAACCTTAACGAATAAAGTTTATCGAAAATTCACCGAGAAAACCCCGTGATCAGAGCGAAGTGATGTCGCGGGGATGAATCGGTGTCACCCCTTCTCTTGAATATATTTTCGTATTATCTCTGCACTAGCATTTCCTACAGAACACACAAAGTATCCATCAGACCAAAATGTTTTCTCTTTCCAAAATTGGTTTTTGAGGTAAGGAAATGATTTCCAGATTTTAGTAGTTGTCCCTTGTTTAATCCTCCTTGCGTACTGGCCTACAGAATATCGAGTGCCGATTGTAATCAGCATATGAATGTGATCTTTGTCTATTTCAATCTCTTCGATCCTGAAGTCAGAAGATAGAGAAACATCGAAAACCGTTTTCTTAACAAACTCACCCAGATTTCCGTTTAGTAAAGGTTTTCTGTACTTAACTACCAGAATTAAATGAAGTGCAATTATATATTTGCAGTGAGATTTAGTTTCATATTCCAACTTGACAACTCGACCTTATACAGTAGTCTATACAGTATATGAAAAAGACGCTCAGATACAACTACAGGCTAAATCCTACGCCAGAGCAAGAAGCTAAGCTTATTGAGTTTGGTGCGACAGCGCGTGGCATTTGGAATCTGTTGTTGTCTGAAAATATGCGTCGATATGAGTACGATAAGACGTTCTTGTTTTACAAAGAAATGGCCTCGCTTCTTAAGGAATTAAAGCCTTTCGAAGAGTTTGCGTGGATTAAATCTTTTGATTCAGCAGCGGCTCAGCAGGTTGCTCGCGATTTAGAAACTGCTGTTAAGAATGCTTTTTCAAAGGTTCGTTTGCAGCGCTTTCCAAAGCATAAAGTCTCATACAAAAAGAAAAAACTTCACAACGACTCGTTTCGAGCCGTCAATAATTCCAATTGCATTCGAATCGAAAATGGCGCTATCAGTATTCCGAAGGTCGGCAAAGTGCCAATCGTTCTGCATCGTGAGCTAGTGAGCAAAATTAAGACCGTCACTGTTCAATATCGTCACGGAAAATGGGAATGCAGTATCACTCAGGAAGTGGAATGCAAAACGGCTAAACAAGTTTTGGAAACTATCACTGGCTTTGACATCAACTCAAAGCAAACGGTGGTTGGTTCGAACGGTTTCGTGGCCGACAACCCGAAGTTTTTAAAGCAAGCAATAGAGAAGTTAAATCAATTGTAACGCCAGCTTGCACGTCGAACCAAAGGTTCAAATCGCTGGCAAAAAACAAAACAACGCATCAATAAATTACACGGTAAAATCTCAAGGCAAAGGCTGGACTTTGCGCACAAAACTTCACGACAGATAACCAATGAAAATGATATTTTAGTGTTCGAAGATTTAAACGTAAAAGCGATGCAAAAGTTCAATGGTAGTATGGTTGCAGATAACGTGATGGGTTTGATCACTCAGCTTTCAAAGTACAAAGCTGAGCTAGAAGGCAAGCTCTATCATGAAATAGGTCGTTTTGAAAAATCCACTGGAATTTGTTCGGAGTGCGGGCAACGCCATGTTTTAACATTGAATGATAGGCGTTTTACTTGTGCGGCTTGCGGAGCGTATCAAAGCCGCGATCTAGCTGCAGCTAAAAGCATAGCTAGTACAGGTGAATTAGATATAATTGCGGCTGGAATCGTCGCAAGGGTAACACCCGCATCTCAGCAGAAACAATCTGTTAAAACGAAAGTCTTTGAATTATCGAAGTTGGATTTTGGATCTGAGAAAAAAGAAGCTGCCTAGCTGTTAAGCTAGACTGTAGAAGCCCTGTGATCAGAGTGAATCGATGTCGCTGGGTAGTTCACGTTTCGATTAAGACCATAGTAAGTCCGATTCCATAACGCGCACTTTTGAAATAATTAACCTCGAATAAGTGGCGAATTCACCCTGAATAATTTGAGTTAGCATTATGTAACTATTTGATAGTATGGTTTTTTTTGTTTTTTTGTGGCTGGCGAATATTTAAGGTTTTTTATAATTGATTGAGGTTGGCTTTATGATTTTTCGAGTTTATATTTTGGCGAATTCACCTTGAATAATTAAGTGTAAATATATTTTAGTTATTGTTCTGTATGACTTTTTTTTAAAAATAATCGTGGAGAATATTTAGTTATCATTTCAATCAAAGCACGTTCTATATCCTATGTGACCATAGTTACAAAATTTAAGTTGGAGTGTGAAGTGAGTGTTTTCAAAGTTAATCCAATAGACATCATTGATAGCGTTGTTGTTGGAACAGTTAACCAAGTAAGTAGAGAGAAATTAGTTGCTCAAGCCTTTTCTTCATCTGTAGCTGATATAAGAGCTCTAATTGAAAATGAGCGAGCAATAATTACTTCTTTATGTTCGTTTGGGAAAGACTCGACAGTTACACTGCTAATTGTGATGGAGGCTTAACGTCAAGCTATTGCAGCAAAAACCATTGAACCAGAACGCCCATTGATCGTATCGACAGTTAATACAAAAGCAGAAGCGATACCTATGCAAATGTTTGTTAACTATGCCAGTAAGAGAATGCTTGAATATGCTAAGTCTGTAGGTATCAATATTCAGTTTAAATTAGTCCAACCTTCATTGAACAATGAATTCTTCATTAGGTACGTTGGTGGCCAGAAAATTCCAGCAACACCAACTCGCTCCGGTGATTGCTCAGTAATTTTAAAGGTTAACCCAAACGAACACTTTGTTAACTCTCTTGTAGAGTCTATTAGGCACTCAAAGAAGTATGGCTATTATGCCAGTTCACCAATTATTTCTTGCTTAGGTTCTAGGGAAAAAGAGTCTTCGCGTAGGTCAAAGAATATGGAGCGACACAATCTAAAAGGTAAGTCTGCAGAAGATTTAATGAACTCAATGACATCACAGTCTATTGGAAACTCAAAAGTCTACAATTATGCTCCAATTCGTGACTGGGAGACTGATGATGTATTTCTTTTGCTCAGCTTGGCTGGTTCAAAACCACTACAAAGATCTTGCTATGACATACCAGGTTTCTTATCAAACTTTGGTCTTTTAATCGAGATATACGGTAATGGTACAAGTGAGACTTGCGAAATTGCTACAGGTCAAAGTGGTGGGGCAGGTTGCAATGGCAAAGCACGCTACGGGTGTTCTATTTGTACTATCGTTTCAAAGCAAGATAAAACAGCTACTAACCTTGCAAAGTTGAAACGTTGGGAAGTGCTTGGTGTAGAAAATACATTAAGGCTAAGAGATTGGCTATTTAGAATTAGCTCTAACATGAGCGAGCGCTCCACGCTCGGGCGTTTGATACTGTAGGGTACAATCGTGTTGCTTTGCAACCGAATACTTTAAAGCCTAAGCATTTAGATAAAATTGTAAGGTACGCCTGCCAGCTAACACAAGAAAGCATTTCTCATTCAGAGCGTTTCAAATCTTTAGTAGAGCAGGGTAGAGAAGCTGAGCATGAAGGTGTTCAGTGTATTCAAAACGATGTAACTCTACCCCCTAAAATAAAGAAAGCTTTTTTTAGAAATGTATACAGAAGCCTTACTAAACCCTCAGAACCTTAATTACTACTTTAGTGAAGTACATGCCGTGCTTTTATCTTTTCGGTGGTCTTTGGATGGTATCGGAGCAGCACCATTTAGGCCTTTAGCTATTTGGAAACAGATTGAGCAAGGAAAAGGGTGGATACCATACCCAAAATTGAACATTAGGCTTGCGCAATCTCACCCTTTCAAAGGCGAGTCAAGCAAGAGGTAACTAGTCTTTTTTCTGACTTAAAGCGCGTGAAGTTTTTACGGCTCTTTCACTTGGCGGTGTGTTTTGATTTTCAATGTACTGCTTAATTACATCCAAACTCGCGCCG